>DASVUA010000854.1:0-2042 GCA_036387295.1 Thermoanaerobaculia bacterium
CGGCGGGCTCTCAGCCCGCCGAGCATTCGAACAGCCGGCGGGCTGAGAGCCCGCCGCTCCACCAGGACCGGCGCGAAACGGCGGGTTGAAGATTTCTTCACACGCTCCTCTCGTTATTGGCAGTACACTTCCTTCCATAAGGAATGGTCCTCCTTTCAATCCGGCTGTTCGGGGAGTTTTCTGCTGTCGATTACCGTGGAGATGCGCTCTCCATCGGGAACCGTCGCACGCAGGCGCTGGTCGTCTATCTGGCGCTGAAGATCGGCGGGAAGACGTCCCTCAACGAGCTCGCGTCGCTCCTGTTCGGTGATCCCGGCGCGGAGGCGCGGGTGCGTGAGGTCGTGCGCGACCTGCAGTACGCGCTTCGCTTTCTGCCGCACGAGATCGTGGTGGAAGACGGCGGAACGGTGCGCTTCAATCGGACCAGTGTCTCGGTCGACACGCGCCGTTTCGAAGAAATGATCGCCGCCCCTTCGATGAACTCCGTGCGCGAAGCCGTGGAGATCTATCGCGGCAATCTGCTCGAACAGTTCTCCACCGGCATCCGTGCGTTCGACGAATGGGTGGCGGAACGGCGGCTCACGTACTGGCGCGGGGCGATTGCGATCTTCGGCAATCTGCTCGCGACGCAGATCCGCGCCGGCTGGTGGGACGAAGCGATCGACACCGCGGGACGGCTGTTGACGCTCGACCCAGCGCAGGAGGTCGTGCATCGCACGCTGATGCGCCTGCAGCTCGAGCAGGGACGGCCCGACTCCGCGCTGCGCCGCTATCAGAAGTGCGCCGAGGTGCTGCGCCGCCAGCACAACCGCGAGCCCTCCGACGAGACCGAGCGGTTGCGGCGGGAGATCGAGCGCGCCGTCGAGCGGACCGCGGCTTCGCCGCGCGACGTCTTCCGCGCACAGGCAGACCGGCCGGTGCTCGTGCTCCTCGTGGAAGACGATCTCGTTTCGTCCGCGCTCATCGAAAGCTATCTCTCCGATGCCGGGTACGAAGTCGTCAGCGTCACCGACGGCGGCACGGCCCTGATCGAGCTCGGACGCCGCCACTTCGATCTCCTCGTGCTCGACATCAACGTCCCGACGCTCAGCGGCCTCAAAGTCTTCGAGATCATGCTGCAGAAGCAGATCGACACTCCGGCGCTTTTCATCACCGGGATGCAGGGAACGCATGTCGAGACGCAGAGCCTCGAGATGGGGGCGTCGGGGTTCCTGCGCAAGCCGATCCGCAAAGAAGTCCTGCTGCCCAAGATTCGTGGCATTCTGCAGCGCAGCCAGCGCGATGCTGGCGCCGCGGGCTCATAGCCCGTCGTCACCGGCCGCGCGATGACTCTTCCACCCGACATCGCCATCGAACCCGAAGACGTCGAAAGCCGCCGTCGCGCGCGCACCTGGCGCCTCGCCGCGTACGAGCTTCCGCTCGTGCGGCTGGCCGGCTCGCTCTTTCTCTCGCTCGCGGTCTACGTCCACAATCACGTGCTGCTCGAGCGCCCGTCCGGCCGCGAATGGATGATCACCACCGTCGTCATCGCGGCGTGGGGGCTCGTTTCGTGGGGCGCCATCGTGGCGGGATTGCGCCGCAACCGGCCGCTCGACCTCACGCTCGCCGCGCTGGCGGGCGACCTGCTGGTCTGGACCTTCGCGATCTACCACTCCGGCGCCGAAGCGAGCTGGCTGTTTTTCATCCCGCTGCTGCGCGTGGCCGATCAGGTGCAGACGACGTTCCGGCGCGCGCTCGGATTCGCGCTGTACGGCACCGGCTGTTATGCCGCGATGCTGATGTGGGTCGGCTTCGTCGATCAGCGTCCGCTCGCCGCGACGCCGTCGCTCGCAAAGCTGCTGTTTCTCTTCTTCGCCGGCATCTATATCGCGCTCAGCGCGCGCACGGCGGAATCGCGTCGCCTGCAACTGACGCACGCCGTGCGCGTCTCGCGCGACCTCATTCGCAAGCTCGAGGAGGCGCACTCGCGTGCCGAGGAGGCGAGTGCGGCGAAGAGCGAATTCGTCGCGAACATGTCGCACGAAATGCGCACGCCGTTGCAG
>DASVUA010000855.1:0-2404 GCA_036387295.1 Thermoanaerobaculia bacterium
CCTTGAGCGGCAGACGGCGGTCGAGCATGAAGCGCGTGCCGATCAGGCTCGCCACGACCCCTTCCGGAACGGCACCTTTCATATTGTCGAGCATCTGCTGCATGTTGCCCTGCAGAGAGCCGAGGATCAGCTCGCGCGAAAGCATCGAAAGCTGTCCTTTCGACGACTCCACCTGCTCCGAGATCTCCTCGTACGGCAATGCGGCGTACGCGGCGGCGTAATGCTTTGCGAACGCCGTCTTGAACGCGGCGCTCGATTCGTCGGCGGCTTCGCTCTTCGCTTTCGCAAGCGCGTCGATGAAGAGACCGGCGGTGAGCTTCGCGGCCTGCTTCGTCTCCAGCTCCCGAATGCGCGGCACATACGCCAGCGCTTTCGCGTAATCGCCGCGGCTCGCGTGCAGCAGCATCATGGTCGAGTAGTAGCCGTTGAGCGTCGCCTTGTCCTGAATGTCGAACGTGTCGAGGTCCGACTGCATGTTCTTCAGGACTTCGCCCGTGAGCGTCTCGAGCTGGGCGCGATCTTCGAGGATCTCGACCGCGGTGCCTTTCACGTTGTACGTGCGGCGTGGCAGGTCATTGGCGGTTTCGATCCGTTTCTTCGATTGAGCGCTTGCCGTTCCAACGGTCAGGCAGAGCGCGAGCGCGAGGAGGAGGGAGGTTTTCTTCATGGCGCCGGTGTACGACCGCGCCATGCGGGTGTTGCAGCGCGAGGGATGAACCGGCGGCAGCGGGGGACGAATTCGTGGAAGGGTGGGACTAGCGCGGATTCGCACTAAATGTGACGCTCTCCATCATGCGGCCGAGGATCTCTTGATTCTGCTCGTACGAATCGCCGGTCCGGTGAGTCGACGCGATGAGCGTACGGCCGGCGCCGAGGTCGACGACATACCGGAGCGTGCGCGTGCCGCGATCGGCGAGCCCTTCTCCTGTCGCTTCGATTTCGACGCGAAACGCGTTGCGGCCGGCCACCGTCACCGGCGCCGTGGAAAGAACACGCTCCCACGCCGAGGAGCGGGTCAGCTCAGCCGCGGACATTTTCTCCACATCGAGGACTACTGCAATTGCCGCCGGGACCTCCGAATCGCGCGGGATCTCGACCGGCGCGCGGTCGAACGCACTACACGCCGGAAGCACGCTGCCGTCATTCGTATGCCACCCTTCCGGATAGGCGAGCGAGATTCCGTACTCGGGATTCGTGCAGCGCTGAGACAGCGCAATGGCCGGTGCCGGCTGCGGAGGCGCCGCGCTCTGCGCCGTCGACTGCTCCGTGGCCGGCGTCTGCGTGGCGGTATGGGGCGCCGGATTCGTACAGGCGGCGATCAAGGCGACGGAAAGCATGAAGATCGTCTGTTTCACGCCCGCATCATCGCAGACTCGACGCGTCCGCTCAGCGCACGCTACCGGAATTCACGCTTCTGCTACGGCGCGGATCTGCCAGGCGATCAGGCGAGATCGTTGTAGCGCCGGATGTATTCGGCGAGCGCGGGCTCTCCCTGTCGCTCGAGCTCCAGTACGGCGGCCTGGTTCCGCTCGGGCCGTTCTCCCTGATTGAGCTTGAACTTTCCTTCCATGTGCGAGACGGGGATCTCGAATGAGACGACGTTCTGCAGGAGCGCGCGCACATTGTCGGGCGCCAGCTCCGCGACCGACCATGGTCTGTCCGACCGCGCTTCGACGACGCCGATCAGCCGCTCGATGTTCTGCAATGCTTCTTCATCCGAGTGGCGCCGCGTCCGGCCATGACAATGGACCGCGACGTAATCCCACGTCGGAGCCGTCGCTCGATCCGCATACCACGACGGCGAAATGTACCCGTGCGGCCCGACGAACATCACCAGCGCTTCGTCTTCAGTGCCGATGTGTGCGCTCTGCGGGTTCGCTTTCGCCATGTGCGCGAGGAGCGTCCCATGCTCGCCGCGCGTCATGTCGATCATGAACGGCAGATGCGACGCAATGAGCCCGCCCGCTCCCGTTGTCACCATCGTGGCGAACATGTGCTCTTCGATGACCTGAACCACGTCCGCCCGCGTGCGCGGCTGATGGGAGGCTCTGACGTACATGCGCCGAATCGTACCGCACGCGTTTCGCCCCGTTCACCAGCGCCCGAGAAAGATGAGCAGCATCGTGCAGGCGGCCGCGCAGATTGCAGCGAACGTCACGTACCGCTCCGGATCGTTCGGTTCGCCCGCACCTGTTCCGCCGTCGTTCCCCCTGCCCGTTCCAATGAGCCGATCGTTCTGCATGGCCGCTCTCGTATCGCGAGCGCGATGCCGGGCTCCCGCCCCGATCCCAAGTGCCTCACAAAACGGTAGTTACGGGGCTCAAGAACTCGATGCGCGAGGGCGGTGCCGCGTTCAAATCCAGAAACCTGTCTGAATTACGAACGGCCCGGATTCCCGTCGCGA
>DASVUA010000856.1:0-3371 GCA_036387295.1 Thermoanaerobaculia bacterium
TCATCATCGGGTCATGAATCGCGATCGTTTTTGTGAATAGCGCGAGCGCCTTATGTGAAACACGTTTGTTCCTGTGGTCGCGGCATGGCTTGCACGCAGCTTCAACGGCATCGAGACGCGATCGGTACTGCTGCCACTTTAAGAGATCCGTTATGTCCCATTGCGTAGCTTTCAAGAGTCGTTCGAGCGACATGTTGTCTTGATGCTTGTTGCCTGCCGGATCGGTCAGCTTCGACACGCGGAGGATCGCATCATCGAAGAGGAGTTGCTGCGTCATCACGAAAAATCCGCCGCTGACGGCGTTCATGACATCGACGTGCTTTTTGTCTTGTGCAAACAAGTATCGGAACGTCTCCCACGCATGCGCGAGCCGGAAGACGTCCTGCTCGATCTCATTGAGAAGTTGTGCGAGCGTGACCGACGTGGCCTAGGTCGAGACGGACGTAACCGATCATCGCCGCGCAGAGCCGGCGCCTCGTCCCTTGGAAATCTGGTCGATCTGCTTCTTGGCGATGAACGCGTCGAGTAGCTCGATGACCGAGCGGAGCTCATCGCGCGACACTAGCTGTTCGAGCGTTCGCAGCCGTTCGGCGAGGACGGGGTGCTTGATCGTGTTCGTCTGCGCGCGGCGCTTGCCGGCGCCGAACACGAGTTCGTCGGCCGACACCTCGAGAACCTCGGCCATGCGGCGGATGCGGTCGAGTGTGGGCATGGAAGTGCCCATCTCGTACTTCGAGACCTGGCGGACGTGAACCCCGATGAGGTTCGCCAGCTCCTGTTGCGAAAGGCTCTTCTCATGACGCAGCCGCTTGAGGATCTCTCCGAACACAGCCATCGCACGCGAGTGTAAGCGTGGGTCTGTTGAAAGTACGGGTGTGTGTCTTGACGTGTATGTACTATACGCTTATAATACGCATACGTCGATAGTGCTTATGGAACGGTGAGGTCGCTCTTGATACGTTTTACGAGGGGGCTGGAAATGGCACAGGCAATCTCTTCTGAACGGCAGATGAAAATCATGGAGTACGTCGAGGCACCGCGGTCGACATTCGCGCGCGAGCGGCGTGTGCCGATGATCCGCATGCGTGGCGACTGGCTCGAAGAGAACGGCTTCGCGGCCGGAGAGCGAGTCATCGTCACGGTCGAGCGCGGCCGGATCGTGCTGACGCTCGCGAGCGAGGCGTGAATCATGCCGTGCTCCCGTGACGAAGCGCTCGCGCCGATCAAATGTGAGGTGTAATCGCGAGCTCGCGAACGCAATGCTAACGAGACACGTGTGAGGGGGCGGTGCAGACTACCGGAGGCTTAGCCGCGAGACCGGGGTCTGGATTGCGACGTCAAGCTTTTCACCATGACGTGCGCCACTCGCCGGGCCCGCGACGGTGAATTAAGCCGAAGGCCGACGAAGCGCCGTGCTGTTACCTCCAGCGTCTGAGGCAGGGTTCCACGTTGCCGCCCTCTCACGGCGGTAACACGGGTTCGAATCCTCCCTCCCCAGCCAGCGACCTGGGACGCCGCCGTGAAAGGGCGGTGACACGGGTTAGTCCCGCAGTACGGACGTTCTGCGTTCCCTCGTCCGAGGGGCTGGAATCGCTCGGATCGCTAAGACAAAATGCTCGTGCGCCTGATTCGCTGCATCGTCGTTGTTGCGGTCGTTCTCACTTCTCCTAACACAGCCGCTTCAGGATCTCTGCGAACACAGCACCGCCCGGCGAGTGTAAGGCGTGTCTGGATCATACCGGCGCGCATCGTGATAGGCATGTACGATATGCTTACTTATCGCATACGCACTTAGTGCTAAGTTGTAGCGTCGAAATCGCGCTTGACACGTTTTAACTGGGCACAGGCGATCTCTTCTGAACGGCAGATGAAGATAGCGCGTCTGCAGGCATCTTGCTGTACGACACCGCAACGGAAGCAAAGATCGCTACGTGCCGATCGGCGAACGAACTGCGCTCTGGATCCGCAAGTACATTGAGGAAGTGCGTCCGCTACGCTTCGTTCGAGGCACCGCCGGAGGCGCGTCACGCTCGAACTTCCAAGTCCGTACTTCGCGCCATCAGCTCAGGCGTTGAAGAACGAATCGGGACGGATCCAATGTCGATGAGGGCTGGGTTCAGCGCGCGATCGAATGGCTTCCTCGGGTGTTTGGGATGGTGGTCGGAGCACGCTTTCACTCTTGCGCCGATTTAGGAGACGACCAACCTCCTCAATTTGGTAGTGTCAGCGTTCCTCCGGCGCACATCGCTACAATCGCGTCCGGCAACTGAGCCAAGATGCAGCGGTCGGCACAGATCATAGCCTTCAGCATCGTCGTCGTGGTCGCGAGCGGCGCACCTGCGACTGTGCGCTACGAGGCGATCGCCCCGCCGGGGATCACGCGCAACGATATGACCACCGGCGCGACCGTGCTGCCCCGGGAGCCGCCGACCACCGTCGACGAAGGAAAAGCGCCCTCCGACCGCCTCGCTGCCTGCACCGAGCGCGCGCCGGTGGGACTCCTCTTCCGCACGCGCAATCTCACCGGCCAGCCGGCCAACGCTCCGGCGGCAACGAGCGAAGGTCCTGATTGCGACGACTACTTCCACCACCCGCGCCTCCGCCCGCTCTGCAACGCGTTCATGGTTGCGGAACAGCGAGTGCCGTTCGCCCGCTTCACCGGCGCCGCGTTCCATCGCTGGCGCATCGAAGGTGCGGACAACGTCCTGGTGACGCCCGCCGTCCCCGCGTCGCCCGGCAAGGAAGCGAAGCCGGCGCTCGGCCTGCGCGGCACCACGCCGCACGAGCCCGGCGCGCGCGATTACATGCTGGTCCCAGGCAACGAGTACGGTCTGCTCGTCGTCGAGATCCCGAAGCACGGCTGGCTCGCAGACTCGCACCTCGCCGACGTCATCTGGATCCCGCATGGCGCCTACGCCGTGCGCGCCGTCCCCGGAACGAACCTCGCCACCGTAGTCGATGGCCAGGGCCACGTTCTCCTCGTCGACCTCTCCCAAATCGACGAACGCTGGAACGCAGACGGCCCGATTCCTGACGGCGAATTGTTCCGCACCGTCCGCTCCCTCCTCAGCGGCCCCGGCGGCTCGATCACAAAACCCGACCCCCGCATCGTCTGGCGTTCCGCCACACCGCTCGCCACCGGGACGCTCGCACCGGTCGTCGATCCGAACACCGGCTTCGTCTTCGTCGGCAAAGTGCTCGAAGCGACCACCGAAGTCGTCGCGGCGACTGATCCGCGCATGAAGGTGATGGTCGACGTCGGCGCGGCGAACGGCCTGTCAGAAGTGGGCGGGCTCGTGCCGCTCGGCATCGAGCCGCCGAAGAACGTCACCATGAGCGGCGGGAACGCATCGCTCGGCGCGTTCCGACTC
>DASVUA010000857.1:0-7842 GCA_036387295.1 Thermoanaerobaculia bacterium
CTCGAACCCGGCCGCGGACGCGACCTGGTTGGTTACGGTGTCGATCCGGTGGAGACCATCCTTGTCACCAAACCAGAGCGATGCTGCCGAAAGGGTGGATGTGAGGAGGAGAATGGACAAGCCAATGGCAAGCCCGCGCGCTGCAGATCTGGACATATTTAGTTAGGTCAGGCCTTTCTTGTGGACGTGTGGCGGAGTGTCTTCGAATCGATCGAGAATGTCCAGTCCATTCCGAGACATGGCTACGACTGCTCGTCGGTGGCAGGGGCGTACTGTGAGCTCCGTTTCGCGGAACGAATCCGCGACCCACGCGGCGCGGGGAGCGGTAACGCAAACGCCGGGACAACCGACAACCAGATTTGACAGCTCCGTATTGGACGGTCGCGCGCCGAGGTGCGACCGTATCCGGATGCATCTGCTTCGCTGCTTCCTCATGCTCGCGGCAGTCTCGGTATCGCTGCACGCGGATACGCTGCTCGTCGCGAACCGCGGCGGCTCGACCGTCACCCTGATCGATCCCGCCACGATGACGCCCCTCGGCACGGTGTCGGTCGGCTTCGATCCGCACGAGATCGCGGTCACCCGCGATGGCCGCCGCGCCTATGTCTCGAACTACGGCAATGGGCAGGGGACGACGCTCTCGGTGATCGACATCGCGGCGCGCACTAAGGTGAAGGACGTCTCGATCGCGCCGCTGAAGGGGCCGCACGGAATCGTCGAGCGCAATGGGAAAATCTGGTTCACGGCCGAGGGGTCGCAGTCGGTGGGGCGGTACGACCCGGTGGCGGATCGCGTCGACTGGGTCGGCCGCACGAATCAGCCGCAGACGCACATGCTGGCGGTGAATCGCGCCGGCGACACCGTGTACACGGCCAACATCTCCGCGCATTCGGCGTCCGTGATTCCTGTGACCGGCAGCGAGAGCGCCGCGCGCAGCACGATTCCGACGGTGGTGAGGAGCGAAGGCATCGCGCTGTCGCCGGACGAGCGCGAACTGTGGATCGGCAGCGCGTCGACCGGCGGCATCGCGATCGTCGACGTGGCGACGGAGACCGTCGACGCGTTCATCGCGCCGGGAGCCTTCGCGTATCGGCTGACGTTCACCAGCGATGGGCGATCGGTGCTCGTCCCACGTCAACAGACGGTGGTCGTCTACGACGCCGCCACGCGCACGCAGGTGCGCGCGATCCCCGCCGGCGGAACGGTGCTCTCCGTCATGGTCGCGCCGGGAGATCGCATCGCCTACGTGGCGATGGTGAACCCGTCGCGGGTCATCAAGCTCGATCTCGAGACGCAGCAGATCCTCGGCTCGATTGCCGTCGCTCCGACTCCGGACGGACTGGCGCTCGCCGTTCCGCCGCCGCCGGGTTCAAACAAGAAGCGCCGCTCCGTGCGGTCCTGAGGACGGGAAGATCGTGCGGCGCAGGATCCGAAAATCCGAAAACCTTGATTTCCTATTGGCTGCTCAGCATCCCGCAAAGCGGGGTGGCATGTTTCAAATCTCAGCCCGCAACCAATTCGATCACCAAGCAAGCCTCTCGAAAGAGACGATCTTTTTTGCGTCGGAATCAGCGTATCTCGCCGTTATGAGGGCTGTTCCCGTCTGTACTTCAACGGCCGTGATCAACTTCGCGCGAACACGGAGCGGCAGAAAGCGAGGCTGACCCCACATGCATGCGCACCAGTTAACGCAGCGAACGATGGCGCACTTCGAATGCGGAACCGACGAACGCGGCTTTTGCCTCTGGTGTTGCGGGAACATACCTTTCGAAGCGCACGATGTCGGGGCGGTGACCGTATCGCACGAGCATGTCGCATGCTGCTGCCCAGAGCTCGTTGTCGACGGCCGGTTCCGCGACCGCTAACACCACGGCGTCCACGATCTGTTCTGCAGGGATCGCACGTTGCTCCAGATCGTAAGCCCATTGGAATGCACGCGCCGCGTCGCGGCGAAACTCAGCGGAAAGCTGTTTCGTCTCAGGAAGATAACTTGCGCGCAACCGGTCACGTTCCACTGCTGGCAGGTGAGCCGTGGCGATTTCGAAGCTATCGATGATCCACTGCCGCCACCCGCGGCGCGCTGCATCGCCGATGATTTTCGACAATTCCTCCGAGGGTATTCTCGACGAGAACGGTAGTAGGCGGCTGAGGTGTTCAGGCGTAAGAACGCCGTCTTCATCTGTGTGAAACGCTAGGAAGCGGAAACCGACGCCCTCGAATACCTTCGTGTCATTCGGGCGGGCATTGACAGCAGTCGTGGCGAGGGTGACCAACCGTTGCGTTCCGATGAACAGCGCCACTTGAATGAACCTTCGATTGCGGCCGAGCGAGGACCAGTGCTCGAGGAGCAGCCCCTCCGCGTCCGCAGGCGATATCTTCACGAGGAGATCGGCGATCAGTCCATGGACGTCGCAAGTACAGTCCTCCCGCTTGTCCATATGATCCTCGACACGACGCAGCAGAACGTCGATAGCGCCGTACAACTCCGGAGACCAGACAGAAGGGGCGCTCCACAAGTCGTAGATACCGCGGTAGTCGGGTCTCGAGATGTGCTCCGCTAGTTCGGCCGCAACGGTTTGATCGCCCATCCGGGCGCGCGCGCGGAGCGCTGCCTCATGAAAAGGCGACTCCTTCCCCGTTGTACGCAGGCTCTCCAGATCGTTATCAGCTGCCGACGTCGACCACAGCTCGAACGCTTCCCATCGAACTGTGGCGCTCAGAGCCTCGTCGCGCCATGCATTTTCGAGCACCTTTCTCGAGGCGGGTCCGGGCCGGCGGCTTCGCTTCGACTGCTGCGACCAGTCGCTACGTAGCCGCAGAGTGAGGAGGTCGAATCCCTCGCCCGTTCGCGCAGCCGCAACCCGAAGTACCAGACCGAAGACCGTTGGATCATCGGTGTATTGCAGGAGTGCGAGTACGACTCGCGCGCGTCGTGGGTCTTTGTGTGCTTCCCGGTCGAGAGCTTCAATCGCGTCGACGCTTGCGAAGCGGCTGTAGCTGCCGGCGGCATAGAACACGTCGTTTCTCCGGGTCTTCGTGCCTTCTGCTTCCGGCAAAAGAATCTGATCGAGCAACGGCGAGAAGATTTCGACGTCATCTCCTTTCGCGCACCGTATCGCGGCCCACATCGCCGCAGGCATGACCGCATCGCGGTCGTGTGCGCCTTGCCAGCAGGCAAGTGACCCGCGCGCGAGCTCCGGCGCGCCAGAGAAGCCCGCCAGCGTTAATGCTCCGTATCGCGACTGGTCGTCTGCCGCGGAGCGAAGAAGCTCGGCTGTACCGGAGACGAGCATCTCGCGATGAAACATCATCGCGTGCTCGGTCGCGCGTCGCACTCGCGAGTCCTGAAAGATGAACCCGGAATCCGACTCGGCGCAGAACGCGGCGCCACTCGCAGCGTCGCCCGCGCGCAGCCGCACGAGCCGACGGAGCCAGCGATCGGGAAATGCTTCAGTCAACCGGAGAACGAGACTCGAATCAGCGTCCAACAGCGCGGTCAGGACGTGTACGCGGACCTGCGGCGGAACTGCTGCCGCATGGTGATCAGCCCATTGAGCGGCGATTTCGAACAACTTCTGCCGGCGACTGGTGGCTCGGTTACCGAGCGTGCGTAGCGACTCGAAAACTGCCAACGGCGCTTCGGTGGCTACGCGATCGACGCGTGCATCGTCGATGGTCGTCAACGCAATACCGGTGACGCGGGCGAAGAAGGGATCTCGAATGGCGACGTGGTTCGGTTCCTCGCCGATGATCTCGGCCATCGCACTTCCGAGAAGTTGATCGTGAAGCCGGTCGTGCCGGAAATGAATCTCATCGCCGTCTCTCGCGTATCGTCGCACGAGCAGCCGCCCTGAGCGAAGCGCGGCATCCAGTACCGGAAGCGCGTCTGGAAGCCACTTACGTACTTCATCAATCGTGGGCTGGAGGGCAGCGTGCTCGATTTCGTTTCTCGCTAGGCCGATCAATGTGCGATGAACGATCGCCGCGTCGGTCAAGGGCGTCGTGCCTGCGAGTTCGCGCTCGATGTCGCCAAGATGGATGTCAAGGACCGTTCTCGCGAGCGCGATGTGGTCGGCTCCGGCACGGCGCTCGGCAGCGACGGCGCGGAACCGGCCTACAAGAAATGGATCGTCCGCGAGCTCCTCGGCAACGGCGTCGATGGTGGCAGATGGGACGCCGGCGACACCCAGCGCTTCGATTGTTTCAGCGCGGGTGAATCGAGAGACGTCAACGGTGTTCCACCAGCTCGCATTGCGGTGCTCGACGGCTGCCGTCATGTGAATGCCCGGCCAGAGCGGCAGGATGAACGCGATGCGAGGCATTGTCCCGCGTGCCCGAGAGAGCATCGCTGACCATTGGACGACCTTTCGGACGAGAGTCGAGCCTGCGTCCATGCGATTCAGATCATCAACTGCAATCAGAACGCGTGGCCGTCGGCGGCCGGTCGTCTCGGACTCGCGGAGGAACGGCAGGACATCGTCGATACCGGAGCCGTGGATTTCGGTGAGCACATTGGTCAAGAGCACGTCAACCGACGGCGCTGCCGCGACGTGATCCGCTGTCGCCCACAGTGCAGCATCGCCTGCCTCCATGCATCGCGTCAGTGCCTGCAATGCGGCCGTGCTTTTTCCGAAGCCGGATTCTCCCGCGATCGTCAGCAGGGTCGTGTCGTCATTTCCGAGTACTTCGATGATGTCGGCGACGACCTTGCGCTCGGGCAGCTCGCCCGGCTCAGAGAGCAGCGACGCTGAATACGCACCGATGCTCGTCTTCGAAAGGCTCTGAAGCAGGTTCGCAGACAGAGCAGACGCCACGAGGCCGAGATATCTTTGCCGTAGCCATTGACCTTCGGGGAGCAGGTCGAGAACGCGCGCGAGTCTTCGTTGATCCCAAAGGTCAAGATCGAGGCTCCTGGCTGCTGTTTGCGAGAACATCCGGGTGACCAGCTCCGCAGAGATAACTTCGTTCGTCGCAAAAATAAGCGTCACGGGCGCCTTGGCGGCCGTCGTGCGAAGCGCGTCTGCAGTTGCAGCTGCTTTCGTCAAGTCATCAATGAACTTGCGTTCGAGGTCGCGGACATTCGTTGTCGTCACGGCGAGCAGGAGGAACTCCGGAGGTGTAGTCCCGGATACGCGCGCCACGCCGTCAACGACGCCTCGCACGGGCTCTCCCTCGGCGTTCACACCCGTCGTGATCAGGCTGCGATACCGAGGTTCTGCAATCCAGAGAATGTCGGCAACCAACAGCTCAAACTTGCCGCGGTCGGTGATTCGCTGCAAAGCCTGGGCAGTCTTGAGGTGCTCTTGATCCATTCACGTCATGTTAGCTGTCCGGTGCGTCACTCTGTTCACGTCTTGTAGATCGAGCCTGAGGAGTGCTCGTCGGTGGCAGGTGCCGTCCTCTTCGTGAGAGGCGAGGCGATACGACATCAGCGGTTCTCGAAGTTCGTGTGCGGCTACCAAGAAAGCGGTCGCGGGCAAAATGTCCGCACGCGGACGACCTGATCCTGTCGGCTGACACGCTCGGACCCGTTGCCGCACTGACTTACGCATGCACCGTCTTGATGATGCGTTCCGCGCTGCGACACGATACTGATCCCGCCAAGCGTCAGCACTTTCAAAGTACTCCAGTCAGCGCGCTTCCACGAGATTCGCTTTTAGGAACGCTTCGAGAGCTAACCTCACAACGTCCTCGTCCTCCAGTTCAACGTCGCCCTCAAGGAAAGCCATCCGGTCGAAGTCGAAACGGAATTCGTGACGATCTTCCTGTAGCGACAAGGCGCCTTCCGGCTGTGAGCTTAACTCCCGCAAGTCCGCGTTCATAAACAGCCGGATCGACTTGTACTTCCCTTTCGCTGACTGGGCATCGACGCGCAATCCACCATCCACGCTGCGGATGCTTAGACGTAGCGGAAAGCGTTGATTCAGATCATCGACGACGTCTGTTAGCTCGCTTCGAATGCGTTCGAACGCCGCGTCGACGAGCTGCGTTGCTTCATGGTGGTGCCTGTTCTTCTCTGCAGATTCTGTCGCAGCCGCGGCCAAATCGTTAATCCACTGCCGGCTCATTGTGTAATCCTCCCGGTAAGCTGAGAGCGTACTACAACAAGGATGCGTAACGTCGACTGTCTACTTAATGTAGAGGACTCGGCCGAGCAGTCGCCTCGTGCCAAGGCGACAGGACGAAGTAGCGGCGACGTAGCGACGATCTGCCGTCGCAGCCGATTGCTTGCCGTGCGGCGCGAAATTCGTGCTCTCGTCCGCCTAACGGATCTCTCACTCAGCTGTGAGGCGCTTCAGGTGTGACGCGGCTGAGCGGCGCGCCGGTCTTGCTACGACTAACGCGCAGCGGAGTAAACTGCAACCGGGGTGACGCCACGGCCCTAGGAAGCGCACAAGGCGGCTCGGCCGCCGGGCCTTGCAACAAGCCCCTCATCAGCTGCAGTGAGAGGTTGGGCAGCGCCTACGTGTCGCCGTCGGCTGCATCTCGCCGACGCTTCATTTCGTAGCCGGCAGAGAACATCCTTGAGCGTGTGCGCCACAGTTCCTCCTCCCGCATAGCCGCAACAACGCCAGCATAGCCAGGGAACAACGTAGCCGGTGTGACGCGAAACTTCTGAAGGAGGCGAAGAACTGCACGACATTCCGAAACCGGAGCGGTGAATTTAAGCAGAGCAGTGTGCCCGGAGACATTCCGAACCGACGCGAGCGCATCAGTAAGGTCGTACCGTTGCGCGTGAATCTTCGGATCGAGGGGTTCCGAGCTAGCGAGAATAATGAACAACCCCTCTTGCGCGCGGAGATTCGGGTTGTTCGCGTACGGCGCGGTGACAATCTGAACGGTGTGTGTGTAGCCGCTGATTTTCGCAGCGAGAACACCCATCTCATCCATTTTGGCGTGATAAGCCCAGATCGCAAGACGGTCGAAAGACGGATTCGCCGCATTGGTAGCGGCAGCGAAGTATGCCGCTGTGAAGCTATTGCGGGTCCAGTCGAGCAGTCGAGTCGGGATCTCATGATGCTGCGCCAACCCGAGCAGCGACCAAAGCTCGCTCGGTGGCCATGGCGCCGCCTCGCTGTAATGCGGCCTCGACACCCTGCGATCCTGCATGTCACGCAGCAAGAAACGGATACGCTGGGAGTCTTCAGGTAACGGTAGACCGGAAGAATCGGCGAGATTGAAGAAGCGGATCAGCGCGTGCAGTTCCGCAGCCATTTGGTGAGCGTTGTACCACTCATCGAACGGGTCAGCGACGAGTGGATCGAAAAGCAACGGATTCGGGCGGAATGCTGACGGCGACAGTCCCCAATTCGCGTTCGCTTGGCCGCGGAAGACCCAGTCGCCGTGATCAGCACCTCGGAAATACTCAGATGCCGGCGAGAGCGCCTCCAGCAACTCTTCCGCCGTGCCGCATGCGATTTCCCGCCATGGAGGTAAGTCTCGCACATATCAATTGTACGCAACGCTATCGCCTGCGTCTGCCCAACTACTGCTTAGACGGCGCGCCTGCTGCCGCCTCCATATAGCAGCACGCATAGACCTCGTGCGCCAGCCAGGCCAGACTGCTGCTATCGCCGCTTCCGAACGAGCGTACGGAGGTCGTGCTCGTTAAAGACCTTCACCAAGTCAGTGACTTTGCAGTCCAGCGCGGCTGCTAAGCGGAGGAGCATCGAAAGGCTGGGCACTTTGCGGCCGCGCTCCATGTCGCTGATGTAAGTGAACGAGGTTTCCGTCAGCGTGGCGAGGGACCGGACTGTCTCGCCTCGCTTCTCTCGAAATTCTTTCAGGCGGGCGCCAAAGATCTCTGCTTCCGGTACGACTGGCGTGGTCACGCGACACCTT
>DASVUA010000858.1:0-2144 GCA_036387295.1 Thermoanaerobaculia bacterium
CCGGTCCTGGCGCGCGTAGCCGTAATACGGAATGACCGCCGTGACGCGCTTGGCCGATGAGCGCTTGAACGCGTCGAGCATGATCAGCAGCTCCATCAGGTGATCGTTCACCGAGGGAGGACAGGTCGGCTGGATGATGAACACATCCGCACCGCGAACGTTCTCGTCGATCTGCACGTAATGCTCGCCGTCGGAGAAGCTGTAGAGCGTCACATGACCCGGCTCCACCTCGAGATGAGCGCAGATCTCCTGAGTGAGCGAAGGGTGAGAACGACCGGAAAAGATTTTGAGGTCGCGCAAAGCGGCGCGATTATACCGGCATGCGCATTGTCATTCCCGACGACTATCACGACGCGGTTCGCGGCCTCGCATGTTTCTCCAAACTGGCGGGCCACGACGTGACGATTTTCAACGACACCGTGCGCGGCGTGGACGAGCTCGCGCATCGCTTTCAGGACGCCGACGCGCTCGTCCTCATTCGCGAGCGCACCGCGATCACCGATCCATTGCTCGAGCGCCTCCCCCGCCTCCGCATCATCAGCCAGACGGGCAAAGGCGCGGCCCACATCGACACCGACGCCTGCGAACGGCGCGGCGTCAAAGTCCTCGTCGGGACCGGCTCGCCGCATGCGCCGGCGGAGCTCACCTGGGCATTGATCCTCGCCGCGATGCGCCGCATTCCGCAGGAAGCCGCACGCCTGCGCGCCGGTGGCTGGCAAGGGGACCTCGGCACGACCGTCCGCGGCCGCAGGCTCGGCATCTTCGGTTACGGCAAGATCGGGACGCTCGTCGCCGGCTTTGGCCGCGCGTTCGGCATGAACGTCGTGGCGTGGGGCCGCGAAGGCTCGCGGACGCGCGCCATCGCGGACGGCGTGCCGTTCGCCGAAACGAAAGAAGCGTTCTTCGAAACAGCCGACGTCCTCTCGCTGCACGTTCGTCTCACCGGCGAAACACGCGGCATCGTCAGCCGCGGTGATCTGGCGCGCATGAAGCCCGACGCGTTGCTCGTCAACACCAGCCGCGCGGAGCTCATCGAGCCGGGCGCGCTCGAGCAGGCGCTGCGCGCGGGGCGGCCCGGCTTTGCAGCCGTCGACGTTTATGAGGAGGAACCGGTCACGAACGCCGATCATCCCCTTCTCGCGCTCCCCAACGCGTTGTGCACGCCGCATCTCGGCTACGTCGAGCGGGACAGCTACGAGCTGTACCTCGGACAGGCCTTCGACAACCTGCTGGCCCTACAATGAGGACTCCGCTAAGGAGCGACATCGTGCCCAAACGAATCCACGCCGTGCTCGCGTTTTGCCTGCTGTTCGCGACCGCCGTCTCCGCGCAGCTTTCCGACAAACACAAAGAATGGCGCGAAGGTCCGGTGCAATGGATCATGACGCCGGACGAACAGCGCGAATGGCGCAGCGTCAAAACGGACGCGGAAGCGGCCGCCTTCATCGATCTCTTCTGGGCGCGGCGCGATCCGACGCCGGGAACGGTCCAGAATGAATTCCGCGCCGATCACGAAGGGCGGGTCATCATCGCCGACCGCGAATACGCGGAGAAAGAGAAGCGCGGCGCGCTGACCGATCGCGGCCGCGTCTACATCGTTCTCGGCAATCCCTCGCAGATGGCCAGGCAGGCCTCGCGCGCGAACGGCAGCGAAGCCGATGCGACGTCGATCGGCGGCACCGGACGCCTGATGGCAGGGCGCGAGGAGTGGATCTACAAGCGCGACATCACGAGCAAATGGGGCGTGCCCGAAGCGACAGTGGTCTTCCTCGCCAACCCGCAGACCGGCCGCGTCACGCGCGACGTGCAGCGCACCGACTTCGTCTCCGCATCGTCGGGCGCCATCAAGTCGTACATCGTCGACCGCAACATGAAAACGGTGCCCGAATGGGCAGCACAGGGCGGATTGAACCCGATCACGTTCCGCCTCGTGCCGGCTGCCGCCGCCACGACCACCACACCGCAAACGACGACGACTGCCGGCACACCGGCCGAAGCGGCACCGGCCGCGCAGCCGGCCACCATCGCCACGGCGACCGTTCCGTTCGACGAGACGTTCGTGGCCAGGGGCATCTCGCGGCTGACGCTCGCGCGCGATATTCATGAGGTGGATACGGAATCGAAGACCGATCCGTTCTTCAAAC
>DASVUA010000859.1:0-2197 GCA_036387295.1 Thermoanaerobaculia bacterium
CAGCCGCCGGTCGCGGCGACCGTCCACACCTGCGGCGAGCCGCTGATGGTGGTGATGAAGAGGATCCGCTTGCCGTCCGGCGAGAACGACGGAGCTCCGGCGGAGACCATCTTGCCGAGCATTCTCACTTTACGGCTGAGATCTTCAGCGTCGGCGGCGTGAAGCGTTGTGGCGAACGAGAGCGCGACAGCGAGCGCGAGGAGGGTCCGTTTCATGGCGGCGATTCTCGCATGGCTCGCCTGTGGCCGAGCGCGCGCTGGGGATCCAGCGCGCGCTCGACGGACTGAGTTGCGCTTCAGTTGCGGACAGAGCGGCGGCGCCGCGCCGCATCGGCCGGATTGCCCACCGTGAGCGCCGCCTCGTGCGTCCAGCGGACGCTGTTTCCGGCCGGGTCGGCGAATTCGACGCGCAGGTCGACGCGCACGTTTGCCATTGCGGTCGCCGCGGCGAGAGGAGCTGAATACTGATCGCCGGACGGCACATGGCCGAGGGAATTGAGGCTGCCGGATTCGACCCCAGCAATCGAAACGCTCAATGGCTGCCAGGCCTCAGTGCCCGCGACGCGGAACCAGGCCCGCGTGGCCTCGGGGCGCGTCGGCAACGACGAGGCGCCGCGCAGGTAATCGAGATCGGCGACAGAAAACTGCAGCGTCGCCGTTTCGCCTGCATTCAGGCGATCGGTCGTTTTGCCTTGTGCATCGACGACGCGCATCGACGTGAGCGTCGGCGCGTCGAGATCGGAATCCGAGCCGAACGTCGCCTCCAGCGTCCCCAGCGTCGTACGGCCGCCGGAGCGGAGGTCATAGCGTTTCGCAATGAGTTTCGATTGCGGCCGCGGCGCCGGCGGCGCCTGCCCTCCCTCGAGGCCACGCCAGGAGCCGGAAGCGGTCTGCACGCCGGACGCGTCGTACGTCGTCCATTCCATACCGGCGCCGCCCGCCACAATGGAACCAGCGGCGGTCATGAACCCGGACGGCGGCGTGCGGAACCATTGCGCGGCCCGCGTGCCCGGCAGCGCGAACGGAAATGCGGGCCCGGCGCTCACAATGAGGGTGCTGCCGGACGATACCTGCTCCGCCGTTGGCGGCGGCGTGATCTGCGAAGAGACGACGACGCGGCCATCGCGGCCCCGAAGCGCCTGTGTTTCCGCACCGTCGGCGCGCACGAGCATGGCATTGTGTGCAAGAGGCGAACGCTCGTTGTTGATCCGGTGCACAAACGAAAGCGAAGCGGGTGCAGGGCCGGCGTAACAGTCGGCGTGCGACACATTGAGGTTGGCGGTCATGGCCTGGTAGGCGCAGACGCTCAACGGCTCGCCGGCGCGCGGCGTTTCCCGCCAGCGGATGGTGGCTTCAATGAGCTCGCTCCCGCCGGCATTGAGAGTCTTCGTCTCTGTGAGTCCCTGAAACGATTCATGCTCGACGGTGTAACTCTCGGCGGCCTGGAAGTCGATCAACTGCTCGAATGTGTAGAGCTGATAGCGCGCGGGGAGGGGTGAGAAGAGCAATCGCCGCACGTCTTTTCTCTTGTCGAGCAGGAAAAAGGAGAACCGGTCGCTGCCCGATTCCCAGAAGATCCGGCGCCCGACGAAATGGCGTACGTCGGCATTCTCGCTGGAACGGGCACTGAGGCTGCGTCCGGTCTCGTCGCGGCCGTCCACAATCAATTCGAGCGACGCATCGCTTTCACGAAAATCGAGCTGATGGTCGCCGGTAATGTCGACGTCCGCTTTGACGATCAGGCGTTCGATCCCATTTTTCGCGTCCGCCGAATCGAGCACGAAATCCCATTTGCCCGGCTCGAGAAATACCTCGGAGCTTTGCGGGTCGCGAATCGGATTTCCACGAGCGCCGCCGGGGCCGAGAGCCACAAAGTACGTGGCAAATCCGTCGAAGGTCATCCGCGCCCGCGCGGTGCGCAGGAACGCCCACGAAATGGTGCGCGTGGCGCTGCCTGTAATGCGAATCTCGCCGCCCAGCATCGCGTCCGCCGGGTACGCCATTGTGGCGTTTGCCGTTTCGATTTCTACCGCGATATCTGCGGATGCACCGGCAGGCAATTGCACGGTCTGCGGCGTGGCGCGCACGATGACGCCGGCCGGAGTGCTGCCCGGTGTAATGGTCAGCGATTGAGCGTTTCCGCTCCGGTTCGTGAGACGGAAGTTCTGCGTCTCTTTCGATTCGCCTGTCCGCGCGGC
>DASVUA010000860.1:0-3157 GCA_036387295.1 Thermoanaerobaculia bacterium
GCCGTTCGGCAAGTCGAGCGGTTCGTCGAAGACCACGGAGACCGCCGTGTACGGATCGACATCCTGTTGCCCGACGAACAACACGATGCGATCGCCGACCGCACCCGCGACCTGGAGCCCGCCGGCGCGGCTCGGATCGAACGCGCCGTTCGTGACGTTCAGCAGCGAGACGTTCACGCCGGCCGGCAACGTCGAGGTCACGGTCACGAGATCATTCGTGAGCTCGATCGAGAAGTCGCGCAGCATGCGCAGCTCGACACCGGCAACGTTGAGGTCTGCAGTCTCGATGCGGAACGGCGTGGCGAACACCGGAAATGGTCCGCTGCGATCGGGGTTGGCGTTCGGCAACTGCACCGCGGCGCCTGGATCGCCGAGGGGAATTGGATCGTAAACCTTCGTGAACGCATCGAGACCCGTCGAGGCATCGACCCCCACCACCTGGAACTGCTGGCCGGCGATGATCGGAATGGCAATGCGGCCGCGCCCCTCGACCAGATAAAAATGGGCCGCGTACAGCGATTCGAGCGTATTCCAGAACAGGTCGTACGCCCCCTGCAGCCCTTCCATCACACCCCACGCGAGCGACGCTTCCGGCACCTTGATGTCGACGACCGCGTAGATGCCGCTGCGGTTCACGCCGATGAAGTACTCGCGCAGCTCGGGGCCGGTGATCGCCGCATTCGTCCGGATGTTGCGCGCGCCGCTCGAAGACGTCGCGTCGGCGCCGGTGGCGAAGCGCGGGCCGGAGACGCGCATCAGGTCGACGACCATCACGCGCGGCCCGCGCGTCGAGTTGCCGAGATAGCCGAGCAGCCACTTGCGATTGGCGGTCTCGAGACCGGCGGGAATCGGGACCTGCACGTCGAGACGCTTTTTGGCCACGCCATCGAAGCGCAGCTCCACGCTCGCCGCATAGCCGAGTTGCGTTTCGAACTTCGGAACGCCTGCGAACTTTGCTTGCTCCGCGGGCGTGACGTCGATCAACGTCGGCGCGTCGAACGCCTGGGCGGGGACGGTGATGGTGAAGCCGTCGGCGCTGAGGAAGCGGGTCTCGCGGTCGGGGCGGGCGATGAAGGTGCGGCGGTCGTCGCTGGTGAAGGGGGTCAGCTCGAGCATGGCCACGATGGCGCGGCTGACGGGGTCGATGACGTGGAGGTCGATGACGTCGTCGATGGTGATGCGGTCGCTGGCGTGGCGGTGGCCGGCTTCGAAGGAGAAGGCGCCATCGGCGGCGACGGTGGCCTGATAGGTTTCGACGAAGAACCGGCCGCGGCGCATGGCGACGGCTTGCGCGCCCGCGGGGAGGGCGCCGGCGAGGCCGCGGATCTGCGATCTGCCGTTGGCGTCGGGGATGGTGATGGAGATGCGCTCGGGGTTGTAGGCGCTGCTGCCGCGCGGGCGGGCGGAGGTGGTAAATGTCTTGACCACCACTTCCCCGAACGGGGCGCCGTTGAGGCCGCGGATCGTGCCGGCCACTGTGATGGCGTACTGCGACGCGGCGCGCAGCGGTTCGCCGGGATTGAACGTCACGATCGCACCGGCGGCGGTGACGCTGCCGGCCATCTGTTTTTCGGTGGTGAGATTCGTGACCACGATGCCGCCGGCGACGGAGGCGGGGTCGATGGCGACGTCGAACTCGGCGCGGACGTTGAACGCGGCGTCGACCGCCACTTCGCCGCTGCCGGGCGTGACGCTGCGGAGGTGCGGCGGTTGTGCGACGAGCGGCAGGACGCCGAAGTCGAGGAACGCACCGGCGGCGGGTGCGGTCGAGGCGCTGGCAGCGGCGCCGTTGCCGGTGGCGGGAGTGCGGGCGGTGAGCGTGAACGGCGCGGCGGGTGCCGAGGGAACCGGCAGCACGAAGAGCCCGCCGAGTGCGGTGATGGAGGGGACGCCGAGAGTCGAAGCGACGAGCGCGTCCACGATCGCCTGGCCGCCCGCACCGCCCGCGAGCACGCGGCCGTAGGCGAAGGCGATCGGGTTTTCGGCGACGAGCACGAGATAGCGGCCGTCGCGGGTGATGCCTTCGATGGGGAGTTGCGTGGAGTCGACGGCGCGGGTGGTGAAGAGGCGGGCGCCGGAGACGGTGGCACTCGCGTCAGCGATGGCGACGAGGCGGAATGAGAGACCGTACGTGGTCTGCGGCAGTACTTCCACCACGATCACCTGCGCGGTGGCGCCGGCGAGTGCGCTGTCGGGCACGGTGAGCGTGGCGCGGGCGGGGATCAGGAGCGTGGGGGATGCGAGCGGGTTTTCTTCGTCGACAGGCGGTGCTGTTGCTCGCGTGAGCGCCAGGGTGAAGCCGCCGGCGATCCGGAAGCCGGCGATGCTGCCGTACGACGCGAGCTCGTTCTGCGGAATCGAGGCGGAGCTTGCGTGCAGCGGTTCGGTGGTGGCACCCGCGGGGATGTCGAGCGTGACGCGATCGTCGCCGGGGACGCGGCCGCCTTCCGCGCCGAGGAGTGTGCCGCGGTCGATGCGGCCCGGATAGTCGACGATGCGCACGCGCTCGACGCCGTCGCGCAGCATCACGGCGGCGGCGTTGGGTGTTGGTGCGAGATGGAACGCGGCGACACCGGCGTCGCCGGCGAGCGTTCTGTAGACGAGGAGGTCGGTGGCGAACGGTGGATCGACGATCACCCGGCCGTCGGCGAGGTTGAGCTCTTCGTCGATGTAGGCCTGGGCGGCGGTGCCGCTGGGGTACGTCTGGGTTGCGCCTTCCGTGGTCAGCGTGGCGACGGCGCGGCCGCTGGGGATGATGGCGCGAGGCTCGAGCACGAACGAGCGGCTGGTGAGCGCGCACGTTTCGGGGGCGCTGCTGCAGGGATTGACCACGCCGCGCAGCGTGGCGCCGTTGGACGGCGCGGCCGGATGCGCGAGGTGCGGCGCGGCGTCGGGGTAGACGAGCGCGTAGTGACCGGTTTCGCTGATGTCGAACGTCGCCTTGTCGCCGGCCAGGTTCGCGACAGCGGTGTGCACGCGCCATTCGTCGCGTTCGGAGTCGTAACGGACGAGCGTGAGCGTCTGCTGCGCCGCGGCGACCGCGGCAGCGTCGACGCGGAACGTGAGCGTGGCTCCAGGGATACTCGTCGCGCCATCGACGAACACCTCGGCGGCGGCATGGGGCGACCAGCCGAGGGGGAGGAGGCCGGCGAGAGAT
>DASVUA010000861.1:0-1586 GCA_036387295.1 Thermoanaerobaculia bacterium
GTTGGCTAACGAGCCGTTGCAGCGTGGCGAATGCCATGTCCGTCTGGCCGGTCCACGCGTAGACGGCGGCAAGATCGGAGGCGGCGATCGGCCGATCGGGCGCGGATTTGGCCGTGAGGTCACAAGCGCGGCGCGCCTCGTTCACCGCATCGTCCGTCCGGCCGAGGCCGGCATCGATCAGCGCGAGCAAGCCAAGCGCACGCGCATTGCCAGGCTCGCTCGCGAGCGAGCTTTCGACGTCGGTGCGCGCTTCGGTCAGCGATCGTTGCACGCCTTCCGCATCGCCGCGGAAGCGTGCCGCGAACGCGCGGAACCACGCCTTCGGTGTCGGCGCGCCAGCCATGTCGAAGCGTTCGCGCGCACTCTGATCGAGCGCACCATCGAGCGCGTCCGCGTTGCGCTCGTAGAGCGCGAAGACGATTGACGTCCAGTCCCGGTCGTCGGGGTCGAGCGTTCCAGCGTTCGCCAGCGCTGCGACGGCTGTTCGCATCGGAACGAGATCTCCGTGCGAATCCAATGGTCCCTTCGCGCGGTCCAGGCTCAGGTTTCCGCTGCACTTACAGATGGCCATCATCTCTCCGATCACCGCGTCGAAATCGCTGTAGCGGCGCAGCAGCCGGTATGTCTCCGCGAGGTCCAGGCGAAGCGCGATGCGGTTTGGCGCCAACGCCCGGCCGCGCTCATACGAGCGGAGCGCGTCCACCCAGCGGCCCTCGGTCACCGCGACACGGCCGGCCATCTCCGCTGCAGCGACGTCGTTAGGCAATCTTTTGAGCGCACGGTCGGCGGCCACACCGGCGCGCGCCATGTCATGCGTGACGCGCACGTGGTAAGCGGCCTCGGTGACGTCCAGGTCCGCCGATCCGGGATCGAGCCGCCGCGCAGCTTCCAGCGCCTTCTCGGCGAGCGCACGATGATCGACCGCCACCTCTTCAGGCGTCGCTCCCGCGCGGATCGAATACCAGCCCGCATGGGCGCGCGCGAGGTCGTGCCAGGCCAGGGCAAAGTTCGGATCGCGCGCCACGGCTTGCTCGCCGTAGGCGATGCGTTCGGCCACAAGCTTACGCATACCGGCCGGTGTCGCGGCGGACCGCCGCGTCTGGCGCGCGCGCAGGAGGAAGTCGTACGCTTCCATGTTTTGCGTCGGCACGCGGGCGAGGTCTGCCATTTCCGCCTCGGACAATCGCACGTTCATACGTCCGGCAACGGCGGAGACGATTTCGCGCCGCACCGCGAACAGCTCTGGCAACGGTCGCTCGTACGTGGACGTCCAGACCGGCTCTGTTCTCGCGGAGTCAATGAGCCGCGCGGTGACCCGCAGCTGCCCCGCGTCGCGCCAGACGCTGCCTGCGAGCACGTAGGTGACGCCGAGCTCACGCGCGATTTTCGGGACGTCGTGGTCCTTCGGTACGTAATCTTGCGTGCTCTTCGACCCGATGACCTTCAACGCCGCGACGCGCTCGAGCGCGGCACTGATTTCCTCCTGTACGCCCACGGTGAAGAAGGCGTCGTTGCCGCTGACGCTGAGGTTCTCAAACGGCAACACCGCGATCGATCTCTCGCGCGCAGGAACAGCGGGATGGGCA
>DASVUA010000862.1:0-3746 GCA_036387295.1 Thermoanaerobaculia bacterium
GACGCAAAAACTCCTTCAGGCACTGTTGCGGCGCTTTGGCTACTCGACCATGACGGCCCAGGACGGCGGTGCCGCGGTCGAGCTGCTGCGCGAGCGCGATTACAGCCTCATCGTGCTCGATCTGATGATGCCCGGCATCACGGGCAACGCGGTGATCGAGTTCCTCACCGCGACGGGGCGAGACATCCCGGTCATCGTCTGCACCGCGGCCCGGCCCGCAGCAACGGCGCAACTGGATCGAGCCGTCGTCAAAGCGGTCGTGCGCAAACCGTTCGACATCGACCAGTTCATCGCGACCATCAACGCCCTCACCGGCGCCGAGGTGCCGCCGCTCGCGAAAGTGATGGTCATCGACGACGACCTGCGTGCGCGCTATGTTCTGCGTGCGTTTCTCGAGCCGGCGGAGATCACCGAAGCGGAGAGCGGAGATGACGGCATCGAGCTGATTCGCCGCAGCCGTCCCGACATCGTCCTGCTCGATCTCACGCTCCCCGGCACTCCCGGCGAAGAAGTGTTGCGCACGTTGCGCGAGACGGTCGAGACGAGTGAGATTCCGGTGGTCGTCGTCACGTCGCGCAAGCTCGACGAGTACGATCGGACGAAGCTCATGAAGTATGCCGCGGCGGTGATTTACACAGGCGATCTTTCGCGTGAAACGTTGAAGCAGGCGTTGAGCGCGGTAAAGTCGCGGTGATGAAAGACGCGGCTCCCGTCGATCCGGCGCTCATCCTCCGCGCACTCGGCGCGGCGACGCCCGATCTCATTTACGTGCTCACGCGCGACGGGCGCTATTCGTTCGTCAACGAACCGGCCGCACGCGTGCTCGGGCTCGAGCCGGCCGCGATGGTGGGACACACCTGGGCCGAGATCGGGCTGCCGCTGGAGCGTGAGGAGGAGTTCGCGACGGAGCGCGAGCGCGTCCTCGAGAGCGGCGCCGCGAGCAAGCGCGAGGTCTCCTTCCCCACTCCCGACGGCGAGCGGACCTTCGAATACGTCGTAACGCCGATCTACAGCGATACCGGCAGCGCGCGCGGCGTCGTCGTCATCTCGCGCGACATCACCGAACGCGTGGCGATCGAGCGCGAGCTGCGCAAGGAGCTCGGGCTGCGCCACGCCATCGACCGCTCGCTGCAGCCGGGGCTCGCAACTCTCGCACTCGACGGCCGCATCACGTGGGCGAGCGCTTCATTCGTCCGGATGTTCGGCTGGAGCTACGACGAGCTGATCGCGTTCACGCCGCCGTATCCGCTCTGGCCCCCCGAAGAGCTCGACCACATCGTGCCGGAGTTTCAGCGCGTGATGTCGGAGGGCGGCACGCCTCCGCCGCTCGAACTGACGTTCCGCCGCAAGAATGACGAACGCTTTCGCGTCTCGATGCAGCCTTCGCCGCTGCTCGACGAAGAAGGCGTGACGATCGGCTGGCTGGCGATCGTGACCGATCTCACCGACCGCGTGCGCGCCGACCAGCGTTACCGCGATCTGGCCGACGCGATGCCGCAGATCGTCTGGTCCGCGCGCGCCGACGGCACGATCGATTACTACAACAAACGTTGGTACGAGCTCACCCGCATCGAGCCTGGCACGGCCGGCGACGCGAGCCTCGTTTCGATCCTGCACCCCGCCGACGTGCAGTCCGCACGCGAGTCGTGGGACGCGGCCGTCACGGCGCGGCGTCATTACGAGGTGGAGGCGCGCCTCTTCGACTCGCGGACGAACGCATACCGCTGGCACCTCGGCCGCGCGCTGCCGGTCTTCGACGGCGCGGGCGATGCGGTGCGCTGGTATGGCACCTGGACCGACATCGACGAGCAGAAGAAAGCGCAGGCCGAGCTGGTCGAGGGGCGCGAAGAGCTCGAGCGGCAGAACTTCATGCTGCGCACGCTGCTCGACCTCAGCGAGATCCTCACCGCAGAGCGCGACGTGAGCAAGCTGCTGCAGTCGATCGCCGATGCGGCGATGATGCTCGCCGACGCCGAGTTCGCGTCGCTCGAAGTTGACGGCATGCCGCGCTGCCATTCGGGCCAGCCCGGCGAAGAGGCCGCGCAGACGATCGACGTGCCGGTGCTCTCGCGCTCGGGGAAGCGCATCGGACGGATCGTCGTCGGTCACTCCACCGCCGGCCGGTTGACTGACGAAGCGATCCGGCTCGTCGCCGGTGTCGCGGCGCAGGCCGGCACCGCGATCGAGAACACGACCTTACTCGAGAAGTTGCGGCTCGAGGATGAGCGCTACCGCACGCTCATCGCCGCGACGTCGCAGATCGTCTGGTCCACAGACGCGGCAGGGACACCGGGGGAAGCTCACGCCGGCATGCGCGAGCTGATGGGATTGACGCCGGCCGAGTGGTCGGAAGGCGCCGGCTTCACGCGGATTCATCCGGCCGATCTCCCGCGCTTCACCGAGATCTGGCAGGAGGGGATCGCGACCGGAACGCCGTTCGCGAGCGAGCTGCGCATCCGCACGGATTCGCCCGCGTATCGGTGGTACTCGTTGCGCGGCGTTCCGCTGAAAACCGAAAGCGGCGAAGTGCGCGAATGGATCGGAACGACCACCGACATCGACGCGCGGAAGCGCGACGAGGAAGCAGCGTCGTTCCTGGCGGAGGCGTCGGCGCTGCTCACCGCGTCGCTCGATCCCGAGACCATCCTCTCGCGCCTCGCGCACCTCGCGGTGCCGCGGCTCGCCGACTGGTGCGCGATCGACGTCGCACGCGAGAACGCGCCGCACGAGCGCTTGATCATCGCTCACCCCGACCAGGAGAAGGCGGCGATGATCACGGAGGTCGATCGCAACTACCGCCTCCCGCCGGAGCTCGATCCGATCGTCAACGTCTTGACCACAGGCCGCTCGCAGTTCATCGAGGACATCGATCCCGCCTACCTCGCCACGTTTGCGCGGGACGAGCGGCACGCGGAGATCATTCGCGCGCTGGCGATCAAGTCGTGGATTCTCGTGCCGATCGTCGCGGGAGGACGGACGTACGCCACGTTGTCGCTGCTGCAGACTGACGAGTCGGGACGGCGCTTCTCCGAGCGCGATCTCGCCTTCGTCGAAGATCTCGCGTCGCGCGTCGGCGTGGCGGTGCACAACGCCGCGCTGTATGTCGAGGCACAGGCCGCAAACCGGGCAAAGGACGAGTTTCTCGCGACGCTTTCGCACGAGTTGCGAACGCCGATGACGGCGATCGTCGGGTGGGCGCGGCTGCTGGAGCTCGGCGATTACGACCCGACGCTGCTGCCGCAGGCAATCGGCGCCATCGCGAACGGCGCGCGTGCGCAGGCGCAGCTCATCGAGGACCTGCTCGACGTTTCGCGCATTGCAGCCGGCAAGCTGCATCTGACATTCGCGGACGTCGCGGCGAACGTCGTCGTGCACGCCGCGGTCGATGCGGTCGCCGCCACGGCGCACGCGAAAGAGCTCGCGCTGCAGGTGCATCTCGATCCGAACGATCCGCACATTGCGGCCGACGCGAGCCGCCTGCAGCAGGTCGTCTGGAATCTGCTCAATAACGCGGTGAAGTTCACGCCGAGAGGCGGGCGGATCGACGTGACCGTGGAAAGCAGCAGCACGCACGCGCGCATCCGCGTCGCGGACACCGGCGAAGGCTTCACGCCCGATTTCGTGCCGCACATGTTCGATCGTTTCCGCCAGGCGGACAGCACGACGACGCGCCGCTTCGGCGGCCTGGGGCTGGGCCTTGCGATCGTCCGGCAAATCACGGAATTGCACCAGGGCACAGTCGAGGC
>DASVUA010000863.1:0-1912 GCA_036387295.1 Thermoanaerobaculia bacterium
AAACGTCACGCCGGACGCATTGCCACGCTCGCCGTCCGCATAGAGAACGAGCGGCGTGGTGGTGCCGCCGTATTGCGCGAGCCCCGCGTCGATGCGCATCGATTTGTATTCGCGCAGGAGATAGCTCGCCTGCGGCCCGAGCGGCATTTCGAACAACACGACCGTGTCGCGCGGCGCGTTGGCTTTGATCCACTCTGCCGCGGCGGTCGGCGGCGCGGCAGTCGTGGCGCGCATGCGGAGCACAGGGGAGGCGTACCAGTACGCACCGGCGACGTAGACGATCGCCAGCAGCGGCACGCGCGTCGCCCCCATCGCCGCGAGCAGAGCCACGATCGGCAGCGACGGGATCGCGTAACGAACCGCATCGGCCGGATCCATCGACCAGAGCGCAAACCCGAGATAGACGAAACACCCCGCCATCAGCGGAACGCCGCAAAGACGGGCTCTCATCACGTTGCGACTTGCCGCGTTTCGTCGCGCGACCCACATCCGGATCACACCGACTGCCGCGAACACCAGCAGCGGCAGCGCAAGCAATTTCGGACCCCACGGATGGGCGATGAACCGCAGCGCGATGAACGAGGCCGACTGCCCGCTGCGCGACAGATCGGCGTCGTGCGCGGCGTAGTACGCCGCCTGCCCAGAGAGCCAGCGCCAGTACGGCTGCGGTCCGCCCGTCGCGACGACGAGGGGAGCGAACCAGGCCAGGCAGGCGACCCCGAACACGCTCACCGCGACGACGCGTGCGCGCCACGTGCGCAGCAGCAGCACGGCGGTCAGAAACATCGGCGCGATGGCGATCGAGAACTGCAGCCGCCAGCCGATCGTGGCCGCGCAGACGATTGCCGCGAGGATCGCGGCGCGAATCTCGTTTTCGGCGCGGAACGTTCGCGCGCACGCCCACGCGGCGAGTCCGAACAGCGCAAGCGCGCCGGAATCGGATTGAGGCAGCGTTCCGGACATCAGGAGGGCAGGAGAGGAGTAGAGAAGGGTCGTGGCGACCAGCGCCCCGATGTCGGGGGCGATTCGCCGTTTCGCGTTCGCATCCAGTGGCGCGGTGGAAGGTCCTTCGCCCTCTGCGGGGCTCAGGATGACATGTTGGATGCTTCGGAAGGCGGCGAACCAGGTGCAGAGCCCCGCGAGCAATCCGACGATGCTCGTCGCGATCAAGGCGTCGAACGGCTCGCCCGGCATCAGCTTCGCGAACGCCATGTAGAGCGGATAGCCGGGCGGCGGCGGGTGATGCGCGAGCGGCTGGTAGCGCTCCACGCCGTACGCGAACAGGCTCTCGTCGTACTCCCAGATCGTCCGCGGAACGGAGAGGAAATGAAGCGCCGCAACGGCGATCAGCGCGAGCGCGGCGAGCGCGTTCCGGCGTCTCAAGGCGCTCTATAATCGCCCCGATGTCAATAGGATACGTCCGGGCGCTGCGGATCCTCCACGGCGCATTCGGCCACTACCCGGCGGGCCACCGCCTTCACATGCTGATCCGCTTTTTCACCTGCCCGTTCACCCGGACCATCGACGACGTGCCCGCCGGGGCGCGCGTGCTGGAGATCGGAGCGGGCCACGGCGTCTACGCGCGCCTTCTCACCGAGGAGCGGGTGAGGGAGGTCGTGGCCGTCGATCCGGACGAACGCAAAAGCCTCTTGCCGTCGCCGTCACCGAAGATCCGCAAAGTCGCGGCGTACGACGACGCGATTCGCGGCACGTTCGACGCGGTCGTGATCTACGACGCCACGTATCGCATGTCGCTCGACGTCCGCCGCGGCGTGTTCGAGCGCTCCTTCGCGCGGCTTCGTCCCGGCGGCACGTTCGTCCTCAAAGACATGGACGCGACGTCGTTCAAAATGAAGTGGGCCCGCTTTCAGGAGTGGCTGTCCGACACCTTTCTCAACATCAGCATCGGCAG
>DASVUA010000864.1:0-5731 GCA_036387295.1 Thermoanaerobaculia bacterium
TGCCCGGCGGGCTAAGAGCCCGCCGCTCCACTAGACGTTGGCACGACTCCGTCTTTGTGCGGGGATGGCAAGATGGAAGGCCGGCAGCCGCTTTGCACGCGTTCGCTTCTTCGGTTCGACGAAGGAGGAGCCGGTCAATGATACGTCTCAGCGTGAGGGCCATTCGGCATCACCTTGGCATCGCCCGGCATCGTTCGATGGAGGTTTCAAAATGATCAAGCGCATCAGTATCGTGGTTTTCCTTCTTGTCATGCTCCCGCTCACGGCCGCCGCGCAGAATAATGAAATCGGGGCGTTCATCTCGACCTCGCAGTTCGACGAGAGCGAGATCCAGGACGCGGGCGACGTGTTCGACGTCGAGTTCGACGAAGACATGGGAGTCGGGTTGCTCTACAACCGGTTCTGGTTCGGCAACTTTTCCACCGAGCTCGCTTACCAGCGTCTCGGCGCCGACCTGACGTTGTCGCTCGACGACGTCAGCGAGGACGTCGGCAATCTCGATCTCGACGTCCTTTCAGCGACGGCGCAGTTGCACTTCGGCCGAGGCGGTCTGATCAGTCCGTACATCGGCGGCGGCCTTGCCTACATCAGCGGTGAGGCTGGCTCGATTGACGAGGATGAAGCGGAGTCGGTCGACCTCGAGAACGAGCTCGAATTTCTCGCCAATGCCGGCCTGACGGTCGGTCTCGGCCGCGGCTTCGCGGTCTATCTCGACGGCAAATACATCATGTACGAAGCGCGCGGCGAGGGCGATCCGGACGACGAAGCGCTCGAACTGAACCCTCTCATCATCTCCGGCGGAATCAAGCTGCGGTTCTAACATCCGGAGTCTCGAGGGGCGGGCGCTTTCTGCCCGCCCCTTCTCGCCTTCCTCTTCATCCTTTCCCTTCCGTTCTCTCAGGACGCACGCCCGCACCGGTCGATCTACGAACGTTTTCGTTGACATCTACGAAGAGCGTCGTATTCTCTCGTCGCTAACCTTTCGGAAACGAGACCGTAAGACCATCGATCCCCGCGTGCCGCTGTTTCGAGCACTTTGACGCGAGTGCAGAAAGAACCTGAATGAACGTACGAGCACTGGTTGCAGCGACTCTGTTTCTGACGACGTATGCCGTGGCCGTGGAAGCGCAGACCGGCAGCACGGTGGCTGCACCAGGCGCGACGGTGGGGAAGAGTACGTACGTGCCGGCCGACTTTGCGCAGTTCGCGCCGCAGACGGCGCTCGACATGCTGAAGCGCGTGCCGGGGTTTGGGATCAAAGAGGAAGATGGGGAGCGGGGACTCGGACAGGCCACCGGCAACGTGGTGATCAACGGGCAGCGTCTTTCCGGCAAGTCGAACGACGTCGTGACCGAGCTCGGACGGATTTCCGCAAAAAGCGTCGACCGGATCGAGATCGTCGACGGCGCGACGCTCAATATCCCCGGGCTCTCCGGCCAGGTTGCGAATGTGATCGTGCGCTCGACCGGAATTCACGGACAATACGCATACCGGCCGGAGTTTCGCGCTCATTACACCGATCCGCTGTTCACGCGTTTCGAGATTTCATTGAGCGGTACCCGTGGCCCGGTCGAGTTCACGCTCGGCGTCGATAATCGCGGCAATCGGAGCGGAGCGGGCGGCCCGACGTGGATCTACAACCCGACCGGCACGTTGACCGAGCGGCGGCAGGAGGAGTGGCGCGGCAATTCGGAGCAGCCGCGGCTCAGTGGACGCTTCGCTTACGACGGCCCCGGCACCGCGACCGGCAATCTCAATCTTCTGTACGGCCGTCTGACCTTCGATTATCTCGAGACCGGCGTCCGTGCGCGCGCCGACGGCACCGAGCGCGTGCGCGAAGTGACGACCGACGAGCACGGCGACAATTACGAGATCGCCGGCGATTATGAATTCGCCCTCGGGCCTGGACGATTGAAGCTGATCGGCGTCGGCCGCGGCTCGAGTTATCCGAATTCGACGACGGTCATCACCCGCTTCGCCGGTTCATCGGCGGCAGTCGGCAGCCGCACGACGCAAATCGGCGAAGACCGGGAAATGATCGGCCGCGGCGAATATCGCTGGAATCGCGGTGGTGCGGAATGGCAGGTTTCGGCCGAGGGGGCGTTCAATAGTCTCGATAATGCGTCGCGGCTGTTTGAAATGCGCGCCGACGGCTCGTTCGCAGAAGTTCCGCTGGAAGGCGGGACGGCCACAGTGGAAGAAGACCGCTATGAAGTCATCGGCAGCTATGGACGGTCATTGACGCCCACACTGACGGTGAAACTCTCGGCCGGCGGCGAGTACTCGCAATTGGCGCAGGTCGGCGCCGGCGGCACGACGCGCACGTTCTATCGGCCGAAGGGCGAGCTGTCGACGGCGTGGAAGGTTTCGCCGCGCACGGATGTCAATTTCAAGCTCGCGCGCCGCGTCGGACAGCTCGATTTCTACGATTTTCTCGCCTCGGCGGACGTGCAGAACGACACGCAGACGGCGGCGAACCCCGATCTCGTTCCTGAGCAGAGCTGGACTGCCGATCTGGAGGGCGTCCGGAATCTCGGCACGCTCGGATCGACGACATTGCGCGTTTATTACCGCCTGATCGACGACATCATCGATTACATCCCGATCGGCCCGAATGGGCAGGCGCCGGGAAATCTCGATTCCGCCACGGTCTATGGGATCGAATCGCGCAGCACGCTCAATCTCGACCGGTTCGGCTGGCGCGGTGCGCGGCTCGACGCGGAGCTGCAGATGCAGGGCAGCCGCGTCGAAGACCCGCTCACGGGTGAAGCGCGGGAGATCAGCAGCAGTTTTCTGCGAGGCGGCAGTCTCGCGGTGCGGCACGACGTTCCGAATTCGGATTGGGCGTGGGGTGCCGGCGCATCGGGACAGATCAATGCGCTGAGATATCGTCTGACCGAGGTCGGCCGCCAGTGGGAAGGGCCGGTCTGGGGCGACGTCTACGTCGAGCACAAAAACGTGTACGGCCTCACAGTACGTGCTGCGTTCAATAATCTCTTCGCCGCCGACAGCATGTGGGATCGCACTGTGTACGCGGGACGGCGCACCGGCTCGATCGATTACGTGGAACGGCGCGACCGTCAGATCGGACCCATCTTCTCGTTCTCTGTCAGAGGAAAGTTCTAACGGCCTTCGGCAGCGCGCACGTGTTCCACAATGGCGGCATTGACGAGTGGCGCGTGCGTAATCGGTCCCATGTGGCCGACGTTGTCGAAGAAGTGCGCGCGGCCTCGCGGCAATGCGGCGCCGAGTTTTTCGACGACGCGCCGTTCGGCGAGGGGTGACGTTGCGCCGCCGAGGATCAGCGTGGGAACGGTGATGGTGCCGTATGTGGCGCGATTCGTCTGATCGGCGCCGAGAGTCATCACTTCCTGAAAGAGTTTCCACCCCACAGACCGAAACGCGCCTTTCGTTTCCTCGGGGAGATGCACCCAGGCGCCCGCGCCGTTCCACCAGTCGACGAATGCCGCCAGCCAGGCTTCGTCGACACCGCTTTCGTCGCGGTCCCACGAGCGTTTGATCAGGCCGAGCGCGGCGCGCGCGTCGGCGTCCTCGACCTCGTCGAGAATCCCGAAGGCGACCGGCTCATAGACGGCGATGGAGCGCACGAGCCGAGGGTGCGCAAGCGCGAGTTGCAGTGCGAGGAAGCCGCCGTAGGAATGACCGACCAGGTGCGCCGGCTCGTCGAGGAGCGACGCGAGCAGATCGACGTCCTGCCGGAAGTGAAACGGCTCGCCGTCCGGCCATGCTCCCGACGCGCCGTATCCGAGGAGATCGGGTGCAATGACGCGGTGATCAGGCGACAGAAGTTCGGCGAGCTTGCGCCATTGACGCGAGGTGAAGCCGCCGCTGTGGATGAGGAGCACGGCCGGTTCAGTCATCGCCGCATTGTGCGCGAATTCGGCGCGCGGTGATCAGCATGCGCCCTATGAACAGCCGCGGAGCATCAGGTTGAGAACGACGGTGAGGATCACCGAGGCAAGGATGCTGAAGAGGCAGCCGGAAGAGCGAAAGCGAATGGCCATGGAGCGCGTGACGGTGCGGTTCGCATGCCGTTCACCCGCTCGCGCGTCGCCGCACTCCAGACCGCGAGCTGGCTCGCGACATGAACCGGGGCGAGCCGAGGTACGAGAGCGGTCATGGGTGAAGTGATCATGCCGGCGGCCGATCCGGCGCCGGTCGCCGCGGTGCCGCCGGTCCCAGAGCCGCGGCTGAGCGAGCGGCTCGCGCTACGGATCGTGCAGGCGGGGGCGATCGCGGTCGTGCTGATCGCCACGACGCACCGGCTGTTCGACCTCGATCGCTTCTTCGTCCCGAAAGAGCTCGTGCTGCACGTCACTGCAGTGCTGGCGGGCCTGCTGGCGTTGCGCTCCATGCGCATCGCGACGCGCGGCGATCTCGCGCTGGCCGGCTACCTCTTGCTCAGCGTCGTCTCCGCACTCTTCGCGCAGAACCCCTATCTCGCCGTGCGGGCGGTGGCGGTCAGCGCCTCGGGCATCATTCTCTTCTGGACCGGACGCGCATTGCGGGAGGCGGGGCTCGAGCGGCCGCTGCTGAACGCAATCGCGCTCGCGGTCGTTCTTGCCAGTGCGACGGCGCTGCTGCAGGCGTATGGGCTGCGGCTCGAGCTGTTTTCGCTCAGCCGCGCGCCGGGCGGGACGCTCGGCAACCGCAACTTCATCGCGCACGCGGCGGCGTTCGGGTTTCCGGCCGTGCTGCTCGCGGCGCTGCGTGCGCGCTCGCGCGCCGGCTATCTCTGGGCGGCGTTCGGCGCGGCGATCGTGACGGGGTCGCTCGTCATGACGCGCTCGCGTGCGGCGTGGCTCGCGTTCGCGGCGATGGCGCTCGTGTTTCTGGTCGCGGTGTTCCGCTTCGAGCGTCGCGCCGTGCTCCGGTTTCTCGGCGTGCTCGTGCTCCTCGGCGGCGGCGTCGCCGCGGCCGTGCTCGTGCCGAACACGCTCCGCTGGCGCAGCGACAACCCGTACCTCGAATCGGTCAAAGGCGTCGTCAACTATGAAGAGGGGAGCGGGCGCGGCCGGCTGATTCAATACAGGCGTTCGCTCCTCATGTCTTTGCGGCACCCGCTGTTCGGCGTGGGGCCGGGCAACTGGGCGGTGGAGTATCCGGAGCACGCCGCGCGGAACGATCCGTCGCTCAATCAATCCGTTCCGGGGATGACGTTCAATCCATGGCCGAGCAGCGACTGGGTGGCGTTCGTCTCCGAGCGCGGAGTCGCGGCTGCCGCGCTGCTGGCGTTCGTCTTCCTCTCGCTCGTGCGCGCCGCGATGCGAGGTGCACCGCGGACGGAGGCGGCGCCGGCGTGGTCGCGCGGCACACCCGAAAACGCGGCGCTCGTGGCGACGGTCGTCGCCGCCGTCGTGGCGGGGGCGTTCGACGCAGTGCTGCTGCTGGGATTACCGTCGCTGCTGGTGTGGACCGCATTGGGCGCACTCGCGCCTGCCGGAGGGACGAAGCCGCGCCGCTGGATCGCGGCCGTGGTTCTCATCCTCGCCACGCTCGGCGCCGTGCGCAGCGCGCGGCAACTCGCCGCGATGGAAATCTTCGCGACACGCTCCGACCGCGCCTCGCTCGAACGAGCCGCGAACCTCGATCCCGGCAACTTCCGTCTCCACCTCCGCCTCGCCCGCAGCGGCAAACGCCAGCAGCGTTGCGAGCACGCCGAAGCCGCACGCGCGCTCTACCCGCACGCCAGCGTGGCGAGAGCGTTACG
>DASVUA010000865.1:0-4518 GCA_036387295.1 Thermoanaerobaculia bacterium
TCAGTCGTGGTCTCCGAGCTCGTGCCGGAGGTCGTGCAGTGGCATCGCGGCCCGCTCGCCGTCGTCTCGCGCGGCGCCCTCGATGATCCGCGCGTCTCGGTGGTCGAAGTGGACGTCGCGCGGGTGATTCGGGAAGCGCGCGACGAGTACGACGCGATCCTGCTCGACGTCGACAACGGTCCTGTTGGCCTGACCGCGCCGACGAACGATCAGATCTACACGCCGGCCGGACTCCGAGCGGCGTATGCGGCACTCCGTCCGCGCGGCATTTTCGCGGTCTGGTCGGCCGGCCCTCACCCGCCGTTCACGAAACGGCTGCGCGACGCCGGGTTCGAGGCGGAGGAAGTGGCGGCGCATGGCCATGGGCGCAAAGGCGGCCGCTATCTGATCTGGGTCGCGCAGCGCGCCTGAGCCGCGGACAGGGCGAGAAGCGTCTTACGTCCGCAGCACGCCGGCGCGTTCGTACACTTTCGCTTCCATGAACGTCTCGACGAGATTCGGATCGAGCAGGCCGTCGCCGACTTCCATGCGCAGGATGTCGAGTGCGCGCTCGGTGGAGATGGCCCGCTTGTACGGACGATCGCTCGCCGTCAGCGCGTCGTAGATGTCGCTGATGGCCATCATGCGCGACTGGATCGGAATCTCGGTCGCGGTCAACTTGCGCGGATAGCCGCGGCCGTTGAGCTTCTCGTGGTGCGCGTACGCGATGTCGGCCACACGCGCGAGGTCGCGCGTCCAGGGAATCTTCAGCAGGAAGTTGAAGGTGTGCGTGACGTGGCTTTCGATCTCGAGACGCTCGGTCGCGTCGAGGTTGCCTTTGCGGATCGAAAGGATGCGCGCTTCTTCCGGATCGACGAGCAGCCTCCGCTCGCCGCGGATGTCTTCATAGTCGCGCGAGGCGAGCTGCAGCAGATACTGAAAGTCGCCTTCCGGCAGGACCGTCGGCTCGTTCGACTGCGCGATGAACGCAAAGTCTTTCTGCAGCTTGAGGATGTTTTCCGCGGTCTCGGCGTCGACGTGCGCGGCAAATTCTTCGTAACCCTGCTTGCCGTTCTCGAGCAGGTATTCGACTTTCCGCCGGTTCGCTTCGTTTTCGACAGACTTCATGACGAACTCGAAGCGGCCGCGAATCGTCGCGAGCTGCATCGGATAGAGTTTCTTTTCTTTGACCAGAACCTGTTCGCGCACGCCGACTTTGCCGAAGTCGTGCAGCAGCGAGGCATACCGGATCTCCCGGACCTGATCGGGCGAGAACTTCACCTCGGCGTACTGGCCGAAGTCGATGCGATCGATGACGCGCGCGAGCTCGACCGTGAGGTCGGCGACGCGGAACGAGTGACCGGACGTGGTCGGATCGCGCTGTTCGATCGCCGTGACGGCCGCGGTGACGAAGCCTTCGAACAGCCGCTCGATCGATTCGTACAGGAGGTTGTTCTCGACGGCGACCGCGGCCTGGCTGGCCAGCGCGCGCATGATGTCGGCCGTCTCGTCGAGGAAGGAGATGACGTTGTCGGGAACGTTTGCCGCCGTGAGCCGCGCCGGCGCGCCGAGTTTGCGCCGATTGATGAGCTGCAGCACGCCGATTACTTCGCCGGCGTGATTCGTCATCGGAAAGACGAGCAGCGAGCGGGTCAGGTAGCCGTTCTTCTCGTCGAACGAACGGTTGATTTCGTACTCGGCGTCAGCCGGCAGATCGTACGCGTCGTCGATGACGAGCGTCTCGCCGGTCATCGCGACGTAGCCGGCGAGGCTCTTGCGCGTGATCGGCAGGATCTTTTCTTCGAAGCCCTCGACGTCGATCGAGTCGTTCTGCGCGAGCTTCCAGCGCAGCACTTTGTTGCCGTCGAATTCGTCGAGGAGGTACAGCGATCCGGCATCGGCCCGCGAGAGCTCGCGCGCCTTGCTGAGGATCATGGTGAGCAGCACCGAATGGTCGCGGACGGTGGAGAGCGAGACGCCGACTTCCGAGACTTCCTGCAGCTCGCGGGTGCGCTCGCTGAGCTGCCGTTCGAGCTGATCGGCACGTTGTTTCTGATAGAGAAACTGATACGCGCGTTTGACCGCGCTGAGCAGTACGCCCGTCGACGGCTCCTCGGGGAGATGGAGGTAGATGCTGTCGTCGGCCAGCCAGCTCGGCTGCTCCTCTAGCCCCACGCCGACCACGGCCGTGCGCGGATCGAGCGGCAACGCCGCCTGCCGGCCGTTCGTGATTCCGGTATCGACCAGCACGACGCGCAGCGCGGATGCATCGCCGATCAGCAGCTGCTCGAGATTCTCGAGCCTGCACGAGGCGATCGATTCACGCGTCAGCACATCGGCGTAACGCCCGATCGGGAACGACTCCGAATGTAAAAGGGTCAGCGTCTGCATGAGTTCTGGTAGCTCGGCCTGCAACGAGCATGCGCGCGTCGTTCTTCCAGCTCGACGGTAGCCATTATTGCACCATGCGCCGCAGCGGTTGGTCCGGAACCGGACGGTGCGGCACGACTGCGGGTCAAAGCGATCCGGAAGCTGCGCACGAGCCCGGCACGCCGTCAGTCCGTCCGGGTGTCGTCGCGGACGCGCGTCAGAATGCGGTGGCACCTGGGGTCGGTCGGGACTGCACTACCAGAGTCACCGGAGTGAGCTTGTTGCCGCGACGAGTCGGACGCGGAGAACGATCCGTGGAACCGTGCCGCCGTTTATGAAGCACCACCACGTGGGTAAGCCTAGACCTGCCGCGCTCGCCCGCGGAGCGTCATGTCGACGACAGGAGCGCTGGCGCGGCCCTGCCCGCACTGCGTCTCCGTGAACGTCTCACGTGATCTGCACGCGCCGTAAACGTGCGCAGCGATGCGCCTACAGATGAAGCTTCGTCAGCGAGGAGCAAAGGTGTGCCCCACCGATCGCCCTCAATTCGCTTGCCCGCTCGGGGCAAAAACCACGTCAGAATGTCGCCGTCGCGGTGACCTGCTGAACCCGGCGTGACAAGCGGAATGGCAAGCCCGCAATGTCCCGCTTCGCTCCGCGATTCAGCTCGTCCACGCCGAGGTTGAGGTTGAATGCTTCGGCGCTGCGGTCTTCCGACGAAACCGGCACCACCATCGTCTCTAGGGCGACGATCACCTCGCCCCCAGGGAAGCGAGCGAACAATCGGTTAGCTCCCAAAATAGCGGTCGGACGCTGCGTGCCAGCCGGCACTGCGGAGTATCGCGGCTCACCGTAAACGAGCTTTCTGCCGTATCCAAAGAACATGTCGCCCGACAACCCTACCGACGCCGGCGCGACGTAGCACATCGATTGCGCGGCCGTGAGTAAGGTTTGTTCCGGAAACACTTGCTGCTGCGTCGTACGCACTCGCAGCTCCGTAGGCGTTGCCGGGATCGCGACTGCATCCCTGCATTCATTTCGAACGGCGACTACACGAGGTCGAGCTGCGCTGCCACTCCGTTCTAACTTGAGTTTTATGTGAATGCAGTCGACGAGCGCCGACACGATCGGCCCCTCCTCAGAAGAAAACGGATTGAGCGTCTGCACGGGGCGAGGCGGGTCGTTCTGCGTTCGATCAGCGACATCGCTCGTGTCGACGCAGCGCCAACGACTACGATCACGGCAAGGATCCCAAGAGATGCCGCCCAGAACCGCGTCATCACTGCGTGTTGTTTAGCCATGTCTCCCATTCAGCCGCTTCAGTGAGCACGTTGAATATTCCGTACGGATCCTGTTGCCGCCCCGCGCCGAGGACGGAAGGCCCTGAGAACCACTCGTGACGAGCCGTTCACTCGGTCTATGTCGACGGCGACACCGTCCGGCCGTCACGCTGAACGAACGCAGCTCAAATTCGACAATGGGCGTCGCTCCATCAGGCAGGGAAATCCACGCACGACGCACTTCACCTTTTGTCATCTGAAGAAGCACTGACTGCCACGTTTCGGGAGCAAGATCGATCGCTTGCACCATGAGTGGGACGTGATCTGTTACTCGTCCGCGTTCGTCATAGACTGTATACACAAGGCCGAGGACGTGCTGCTTGTTCAATTGCGCTTGGACGGCACCTGTCCCGAACGAATGATCAGCGTTCGTACTGCGTCAGTCACCGCTGTCGCGTTCGGCGGTGGCGGCCACACAGATTGTGCTGGTCGCGGCGGCAGTCATTCGGCGACAGCATCCGGCCATCGCCGTACTTGTGAGGCAGCGTCACTGTGCTCGACGCCGTCCCACACAACGTCGAAAACCTGACGGCAATCAACCACGATCGGCGAAAGTTCATCTCATCACGGTCCTTCAACCGGAACTGATGTCCTAAACTGCGCAATGTCCCTTAGGATCACAAGTGGCCGTCGTGACTCCGCCACATCGGTTCGCAGGGATCGTAAGGTGCTCCGAGGCCATCGCTGCCGCCTCATCTGCGGATTGCTCTTGAGCTAGGCGCCGTGGCCGCGGCTACGGTGGCGTCGCCGAGTTGCCAAGCAACCACGCGTCGGGGCGACGTATACCGCCATTTTCTGCCGCGCGCCGAGTGCGTAGTAGTGTGAGAAC
>DASVUA010000866.1:0-4703 GCA_036387295.1 Thermoanaerobaculia bacterium
CGACGATCCGGTGGCCGGGATAGGGCGACGACGTCACGAGCATCGGCGTGAGGAAAATCGACTCGTCGAGCGCTCGTTTCGGTTCGAGCAGGACGTCCACGATCTCAATGACATGCCGGCCGGGCAGATGCGTTTCGCAAATCATCGTCAGGTTCGCGATCGCCTGCAGCGAATTCGGCGCATCCCCGGCGATGTACAACCTGAAGGTGAAGACGTCGGGGCTCATTTCGGCACACTCAAAGCCTCGGCTGGAACGTCGCTGCCGCGCAGTTCGCGCAGTCGATCGCGCCCGAGGAGCGCCTCCTGCTCGTGAATCTCGGCGCTTCGGGTCAATAACGCCTTTTCCGTCTGCTTCGCGGCCAGCTCCAGCTGCAGCGATTTCACTCGCGCGTCAAGTTCCGCTTCCTCCGCTTCGAGCCGCACGCTTCGCAGCTTCGCCGACACGGCCGCGACTTCGCTGGCGTGGCGTTCCGCGCTTTCCTTTTCCCAGCGCATCGTTCCCATGAGCACTTCGCCGCCCGCGGTATATGCGTCGGTCACGGTGATGCCGGCGTCGCTCAGGATCAGCTCGCGCACCTGATTCGAATGCGCGGTGCCGCGCGATTTGATGATCGACATCCCGCGATTGCGCTCTCCCGCCTGGACGAGGTAGTTGAGATGAATCCAGGTATCGGCGAGCGTGGAGATCTGCAGCGGCGACCCGGCCTCCGACTGGCTCGACATTTCGTCCAGAAGGCTCGTGCAAACCAGCGTGATGCCCTCCGCCTTCGACCAGTCGATCAAGCGCTCGGCCACACTGTGCGCCGTCAGCTCGTTGCCGGACTTTGACAGTGTTGAGATCGGATCGACGACCACGCAGCGCGCCCTGTGCGCGTTCGCCAGCGTCTTGATCCGCATGAGATACGTTTCCGCACTGCCGGTGATCGTGCGCGCCGACACCATGTGCAGCGTTCCGTCTTCGACGAAACGATTGAGCTGGATGCCGACCGACCCGAGGTTGCGGATCACTTCGTTGGAATCGGAATCGAAGCTGACGAACATCGTCCGCTCGCCTCTCTGACATGCGGCCTCGGCGAAGGCGCCGCTGAGCGTGGTCTTGGCGGTGCCTGGAAATCCTGTAATCAGAACGCTGGCGCCGCGGTAATAGCCGCCGCCCAACATCGTGTCCAGTCTCTCCACGCCGCTGCCGACACGCTCATTCGTCACCTCGGCCTGGCCGCGGCCGAGCGTGCGGCTGACCGCAACTTCGAAGCCGTTCTTGCCGATGAGGAACGGCGACTCGTTTTCGTCGAAGCTCGAGCCGCGGTACTTCTGCACGCGCAGATTGCGTTGTGAAACGCCGAGAACCACGGTGTGATTGAGGATCACCGCGCAATCGACCATGAACTGCATGAAGCCGAACGGCTGCATCATCGAGCCGCGGTCGTCACTGTCGGCCTTGAGCGTCACGATGCCCGTCATATCGTGCTGGAGGAGCCATGCATGGATGCGGTAAATCTCCCGCCGTTGCGCCGCGGCATCCGGAAGCAGCGCCATCACGATGTCGAGCGCGTCGAACACGATCCGTTTCGCGCCGAGCTGTTCGGATTTCGCGCCGAGGGCCGCGAGCATGCCGACCAGATCGAACCCGCCGGAATGCACGAGATCAGGCGGCGGCTGCGCGTCCATGAAATACAGACGGTCCTTCTGCAGGCCGGGAAGATCCCAGCCGAATGTTTCTGCATTGGAGACAACCCGCGCCGGCGTCTCCTCGAACGCCACGAAGATCCCCGGCTCGTCCAGACTCCGCGCGCCGTGCACCAGGAACTGCAGCGCGAGAATGGTCTTGCCCGAGCCCGATCCACCAACCAGCAGCGTCGTACGGCCGCGCGGCAGACCTCCGCCGGTCATTTCATCCAATCCGGCGATTCCGGTGGATGTTTTGTTGGTGAGCTGAACGGGCAAAGACTCGATTGCAGTCATGGACTCTCCTCGGGGCGCAACGAAGGCGGATGATTGTGGTGTTGAGGACGGGCGCCACGACTTGAACCGCCTGCAAAGAGGCTGATTGTGAGGACGTTGACCTACTGCCATGCCGCTTCACTGCCACATCGCTTCCAGCGCTCCAGCTCGGCATAAATTATTTAAATCAGGTGACATATTGCGACTCAGGCCTCCGTTGCGCGTTGTGTCCGCGGAAGGAGATTGATGACGACACCCACTGTGAACCGAGCGCCACAGGCCAGGCGAGCCAGTCGCCCGATGACCCGTGCCGAGAAAACAGCGGCTGCCATCGACCTCAGACGGAAGAAGGCGCTGCTCAAGACGGGCGCACTTCAGAACGCGATCCTCAACAGCGCCAATTTTTCGAGCATCGCCACCGATGAAAAAGGCGTCATTCAGCTGTTCAACGTCGGCGCCGAGCGCATGCTCGGCTACTCCGCCGCCGACGTCGTCGACCAGATCACACCCGCCGACATCTCCGATTCGCAGGAAGTCATCGCCCGTGCCGCGGCCTTGAGCGTGGAGCTCGGAACGCCGATCACGCCCGGTTTCGAAGCGCTGGCGTTCAAAGCCTCGCGCGGCATTGAAGACATTTACGAGCTGACCTACATCCGCAAAGACGGGACCCGTTTCCCCGCAATCGTTTCCGTCACTGCATTACGCGACGTCGAGCAGGCCATCATCGGCTATCTGCTGATCGGCACGGACAACAGTGCGCGAAAACAGGTGGAAGAAAAGCTCCGCTGGACGGAACAGAGCTTCCGGCTGATGGTCGAAAGCGTCTCCGATTACGCGATCGTCATGCTCAATCCGGAAGGTTGTATCTCGACGTGGAACACCGGCGCACAACGGATCAAGGGATATCAGACCGAGGAGATCGTCGGCCGCCACTTCTCCACGTTTTACACCGCTGACGACATCGACGGCGGAAAGCCGCAGCACGACATCGAGCAGGCCGCGATCAACGGCAGGTACGAAGACGAAGGCTGGCGCATTCGCAAAGACGGCACGCTGTTCTGGGCCAACGTGGTATTCACCGCGATTCGCGATCAGAACGGTGGGCTGCGCGGTTATGCGAAGCTGACCCGCGACCTCACCGAGCGGAACAAGGTCGAAGCGATCCTCACCGATGCCCGCGCGCTGGCTGAAAAAGCGAATCTGGCGAAATCGGATTTCCTCTCGAGCATGAGCCATGAGCTGCGCTCGCCGCTCAATGCGATTCTCGGATTCGCGCAGCTCATGGAATCGGACTCGCCGGCGCCGACACCCGCACAGAGCGAAAGCATCATTCAGATCCTCAATGCCGGCTGGTACCTGCTCGAGCTGATCAACGAGATTCTCGACCTCGCCACGATCGAATCCGGCAAGCTCTCGATGTCCGTGGAGCCGGTTTCGCTCAATGAGCTGCTGCTCGAATGTCACGCGATGATCGAGCCGCTGGCACAACGCCGCGGTATTCGCATGAGTTTTCCTTCCAGCGACGCGCCGTATTGCGTCAATGCCGACCGCACCCGCATCAAACAGGTTCTGATCAATCTTCTGTCGAACGCCATCAAGTACAACCGGATCAGTGGGTCGGTGGCCGTCGATTGCACGGCGAACGCCGCGACCGGCCTGATTCGGATCACTGTGACCGATACGGGTGCCGGCTTGACGCCGGACAAGGTTTCGCAGCTCTTCCAGCCGTTCAATCGCCTGGGGCAGGAAGTCAATGGCGAAGAAGGGACGGGAATCGGGCTCGTCGTCAGTAAGCGCCTGGTGGAACTGATGGACGGCGTCATTGGCGTGGAGAGCAGCATGGGCGTCGGCAGCACGTTCTGGGTCGAGTTGCCCTCGACGGCACCGATCGTCCTGTCTGAAGTGATGGACATTGTGACGTCCGCCGACGCGGCCGCTGCGACGTTCGCCGGAGTGCATACCCTTCTCTACGTCGAGGACAACCCGGCCAACCTGCAACTGGTCGAGCGGCTCATGGGCCGTCGCAAAGACATTCGCCTCCTCAGCGCAATGGACGGAAACCTGGGCGTCGAACTGGCTCGCGCCTGCGTGCCCGACGTGATTCTGATGGACATCAATCTCCCCGGGATCAGCGGCCTCGATGCATTGAAGATCCTCCGCGATGATGCGGCCACGGCGCACATCCCGATCATCGCATTGAGCGCCAATGCAATGCCGCGGGACATTCAGCGCGGACTGGATGCGGGATTCTTTCGATACCTGACCAAACCGATCAAGGTCGGCGACCTCATGGACACTCTGAACGCAGCACTCGCATTTGCGGAGGAGACACATGGTTCCATTCACTGACGCTGCCGGACCGCGAATTCTCATCGTCGACGACCAGGCTTCGAACGTAAAGCTGCTCGAGCACACGCTTCGCCGTGCCGGGTACGCCGAGGTCATGTCGACCACCGAGCCACGCAAAGTGGCTGCACTTCATGAACAGCACCACTACGACCTCATCATGCTCGACCTGCAGATGCCGGAGATGAGCGGGTTCGAAGTCATGGAACAACTGCGCATTGTGAAGGACGCGCATCCAGTGTCGATCCTCGTACTGTCCGCCGACGGCACGCAGAACCAGGCAGTGCTCAATGGCGGAGGCGACAGCTTCCTCGGAAAACCGTTCCGGCTCCCGGATGTCGTGGAGCGCGTCGGCCTGATGCTCAAGCCGAATTTCGTCAACCGGTAGCATTTGGAGTGCGGCGACGCCAGTCGCC
>DASVUA010000867.1:0-12799 GCA_036387295.1 Thermoanaerobaculia bacterium
CGGCGAGAACCGCACCGGAATCGTGTTGAGCACGATCGTGTCGTTCGCTTCGAACCACTGCTCGAACTGCTGTTCGCTGAGCGGCTCGCCGCTCGTCACGGTCGAAAACGTTGCGGGATCGCGCAGAATCGTGACCTTCACCTGCACGTAGCGCGGCGCCGAGCTCGCGCGGAACACGCTCGGATTCAGCGCGGGAGTCGCTCCGCCGCGAAACAGCTTTTTCTCTCCAGGCGCGATCGTGACGACCTGCGGCATCCTTCCGTCCTGCGGCACTTCCGCACCGACCGAAAGCGTGACCGTGCGGGAGGCGGTGTCGTAGCTCGCGTTCGCCGCGCGGTATGCGATCGCGACCGGCGCCGGACTGAAGTTGTGGATCTGATAGGTGACGCCGATCGCGCCGCCGGGCGAGATCGTGTCCTGCACGAGGATGGCGTCGACTCGGACGTCGTCTTCACGCCCAACCGCGCGCCGCGGGTTCTCCATGTCGATCGCGGAGCCGGCCGAAGCCGCCGCCGCATGAACCAGGACTATGACTGCAATGAGTGCGTAGAAGAGTTTCGCAGACCTCATGATCGCCCCCGTTCTTGCCGGTCGGGTCACGGAGCCGCTTGCGTGCCATCCCGCGAGCCGCGCGTGACGGAAGTCACGGTTGCGCGGGTCGCGAGTGGTGATCAATCGATCTTCAGGACCGCGAGGAACGCTTCCTGCGGGATCTCCACTTTGCCGACGCGCTTCATCCGCTTCTTGCCTTCCTTCTGCTTCTCGAGGAGTTTGCGTTTGCGGGAGATGTCGCCGCCGTAGCACTTCGCGAGCACGTTCTTGCGCAGCGCTTTCACGGTCTCGCGTGCGACGACGCGGTTGCCGATCGCGGCCTGCAGCGCGACTTCGAACATCTGGCGCGGGATGAACTCCTTCATCTTCTCGACCAGCATCTTGCCGCGTGGAAACGCTTTGTCCTTGTGCACGATCAGCGAAAGCGCGTCGAGCGGCTCGCCGTTGATGAGGATGTCCATCTTCACCAGATCGCTTTCGCGATAGCCGATGAACTGGTAATCGAGCGAGGCATAGCCGCGCGAGATCGATTTGAGCTTGTCGAAGAAGTCGAGGATGACCTCGTTGAGCGGCATGTCGTAGACGATCATCACGCGGTTCGCCGAAACGTATTCGAGCTTCTTCTGCGTGCCGCGCCGGTCGATGGCCAGCGCGAGAATCGGTCCGACGAATTCGTCCGTCGTCAGCATCGTGACTTCGAAGAACGGCTCTTCGATCATCTTGATGTTGGCCGGGTCGGGGAGCTTCTGCGGGTTTTCGACTTCGATCACGTCGCCATTCGTGAGCGTCACGCGATAGCGCGCGCCGGGCGCCGTGGTCAGCAATTCGAGATTGAACTCCCGCTCGAGCCGCTCCTGGATGATCTCCATGTGCAGCAGGCCGAGAAAGCCGCAACGGAAACCGAATCCGAGGGCCACGGAGTTTTCGGGCTCGAACGAAAAGGAAGCGTCGTTCAGTTTGAGCTTGCTCACCGCGTCGCGGAGGTTTTCGTACTCCTCGGTGACGATGGGAAAGAGGCCGGCGAACACCATCGGCTTCACTTCCTGGAAGCCGGGGAGCATCTCGGGATTCTGTTTCGACTCGGTGATCGTGTCGCCGATCTTGGCCTGCACGATGTCTTTGATGTTCGCGGAGATGAACCCGACTTCGCCGACGCCGAGGCGTTCGATCGCTTTCGGCTTGGGAGTGAAGATCCCCATCTCGGTGATCTCGTACTCGCGTCCGGTGGACATGAACTTGATGCGCATGCCGCGGCGCAGCTCGCCGTCCACCATTCGGACCAGACAGACGACACCGCGATAGGGGTCGTACCAGGAGTCGAAGAGCAGGCCGCGCGGCGGCGCATTCGGATCGCCCGACGGCGGCGGAAAGGCGGTGACGATTTTCTCGAGGGTTTCGGCGACGCCGATGCCGGCTTTCGCGGACGCGAGGACGGCGTCGTGCGCGTCGAGGCCGATCACGTTCTCGATCTGCTCGCGCACCCGCTCGGGATCGGCGGAGGGCAGATCGACTTTATTGATGACGGCGAAGATCGCCAGATCGTTCTCGATGGCGAGATAGCTGTTCGCGAGCGTCTGCGCTTCGACGCCCTGCGTCGCGTCGACGACCAGGATCGCCCCTTCGCACGCGGCGAGGCTGCGTGAGACTTCGTAGCTGAAGTCGACGTGACCCGGCGTGTCGATGAGGTTGAAGACATAGTCCTGCCCATCCTTCGCGCGGTACTGCAGCGTGACGGCGCGCGCCTTGATCGTGATGCCGCGCTCGCGCTCGAGATCCATGTCGTCGAGCATCTGTTCGTGCATCTCGCGCTTTTCGACCGCACCAGTCTGCTGAAGCAGCCGGTCCGACAAGGTGGTCTTGCCATGGTCGATATGGGCGATGATCGAGAAATTGCGGATGAACTGAGGATCTGGCATTGCGTCAGCGGGCAATTAACACGAATGGAAGGGATTGTCATCCCGGCCGGTCGCGGCCGGCAGCGCTCGTTGGCCAGACCGCGGCAACGCCGCACGCGGTAAAGCGGGTAGAAAAGCGGCGACGCGAGTCGCCGCTGTCACGGCCGCAGCGCGAGCTGCGGCTCGCGCGAGGAACAGCGGCGACTGCCGTCGCCGCACTCCACATCCCTCCGAACGAACATTTCCGCCCCCTTCAGCCGCGCCATTGATGACCGCACTCGAGGCAGACGCGCTGGTTGAGGACGAGGTGCGCGAGCACGACGGTGGCGATCATGATTCCGGCGACGATCGCGGCGTTGAGCTCGAGCAGGAGCACGGCCGGAATGGCGATCGCGATCAGTACGACGTAAATCATCCAGATGGTGGCGCCGCCGCGGCGGATTCGATCGGAAGAGCAGTTGGGGCAATTCATGAGCGAGGTCGATGCGCGACGAGCGGCCGCGCGAGAACGCGATGATATCGTCGCGCCCGATGGACTTTGGAATTCGCAATCGCGTCGCGATGGTCGCCGCCGCTTCGAAAGGGCTCGGCCGCGCGATCGCGCAATCGCTCGCCGCCGAAGGCTGCCGCCTCTCGATCTGCTCGCGCTCGCTCGACACGCTCGCGCCGGTGCGCGATGCGATCGGCGGCGACACGCTGGCCGTCGCCTGCGACGTTTCTGATGCCGCCGATCTGCAGCGCTGGTTCGACGAAACGGTCGCGCACTTTGGCCAGGTGGACATCCTGGTGACGAACACCGGCGGCCCTCCCGCCGCGCCGTTCATGAAGCTCACCGAAGAGCAGTGGGAGAGCGGAATCGATTCGACGCTGATGAACGTCGTCCGCCTCTCCCGCATGGTCATCCCCGGCATGCAGCAGCGGCAGTGGGGGCGCATCGTCCACCTCACGTCGTTCGTCGCCAAGCAGCCGGTCGAGCTGCTCACCGTCAGCTCCACGCTGCGCGCGGGCATTTCCGGCCTGACGAAAACGCTCGCCGATCAGGTGGCGCGCGACGGCATCACCGTGAACGCCGTGCTGCCGGGCCATTTCCTCACCGACCGGCAGAAGCAGCTCAGCGAAATCCGGGCGAAAGATCAGGGCATCACGCCGGAGGAGTACCTGCGCAAATCGGAGCAGGTGATTCCGATGGGCCGCTACGGCAGCCCTTCGGAGATGGCGGACGTGGTCGCGTTTCTCTGCCGCGAGCGCGCGTCGTACGTGACGGGCGCATCGCTGCAGATCGACGGCGGGTTGTACCGCGGGACGTTCTGAGCGGGCTTAGAGGTTCTCGTTCGCCTTCGCGTCCGCGACACGCCGTTCGATGACGACGATGCTGCGGGCGAGCGGCTGCGGCGGCTCGGTGATCGAGATCTTCGCTTTCTGTCCGAGCCACGTGTGGTACTGCGTGTTCTGCGCGGCGATGCCGAGCATCAAGACGTCGGCCGTCTTTCTGCGCGCGTCGCTCACCATCGGCGGGCCGTACTTTTCGATCAGAAGCGCTTTCACCTTGCTGAACCGGCGGTTCGTGATCTCCAGCTCGACGCCGTGAAACTCCGGCGTACCGGCGGCGTTGTTCACCAGCTTGAACGTCGCTTCGACGGCGATGTCGTCGGTGATCGAGTAGTGCGGCTGTTTGCACGTGAACGACACGTCGCCCGGTTTCGACACCTTGCGCGGCTGACACGGCACCTTGAACCGGGTCTGCACTTCTTCCTTCGACGCGCCGAAGGGCAGCCCGGCGAAGCCGGTCGGTTCCTGCGGCCACGCCGTCGCCGCTTCAGGCGCGGTGGCGGTTGCCTGCGGTGCAATCGTGGTCGACGGCTGCTCGACAGGGATGACGTCCTGTGCCTGGATGGAGGTCGCGGCCAGCGCCGCCGCGAGACCGATGCAGTGGAGTTTCATGCTCTTCCTTTTGGGTTGATGGAGTCGCAATAACTTTCGGCCCGTGTGCGTCATTCCGCGCTGTCGCATCACTCCCACGATGTGCCGTTCATCTTCGCGACGATCTTCGCGACTTCGATGTAGTCGGCCCCGTCTCCGAGCTGGTGTAGCGCGCCGGAAAAGAGCTGCTGCGTCAGCGCGAGCATTGGCGTCGACGCGTGCTCCTGGTGCGCCAGCGACGCCGCGATGCGGATGTCTTTGTCGTGATGCGCGAGCTTGAAGACGAGCGGCCACTGATGGTCCCGCAGTCGCATCGGGAGAAGGTTCTCCGATGCGTTCGAACGCCCGCTGCCGGCGTTCGTCACTTCGAGCGCCGTCTTCATGTCGATGCCGAGCTTCTTCGCCAGCAGCAGGCACTCGGAGGTGATCCAGACCGTCGCCCCCATGATCGTGTTGGTCAACACCTTGATCGCGTGGCCGGCACCGACGTCGCCGACGTGGATGAGGGTCTTGCCGTTCACGCGCAGGATGTCCGTGGCGCGCGCGACGTTCTCCGCGCTGCCGCCCATCATGATCGTCAGCGTCGCATTCTCGGCGCCGACCACCGCACCCGTCACCGGCGCGTCGACGAACTCCACGCCCTTTTCGGTGAGACGCTTCGCGGTGACGCGGCTGACGTTCGGATCGCCGCTCGTCGCATCGATCCACAACGTGCCGGGCTGGAGATGCGGCAGGAGCCGATCGACGGTCTCGTCGACCTCTTTGCTGGTCGGCAGGATCGTGATGATCGTCGCGGCGGAGGCGCATTCGGCGAGCTCGATCGCGTGCGTCGTGCCGTGCTCGCGCGCGTGCCGCTCCGCTTTTTCGGCAGTGCGGTTCCACACCACGACGTCGTGCGCTTTGGCGAGATGGCGGGCCATGGGAAAGCCCATGTTGCCGAGTCCGATGAAGGCGATTTTCGTCATTTCGTTCATTGCGCCGCGCGGTGATCGGAACGGAGGCGGCTCGCGCCATTCGGCGTCCAGGTATACGGAATCTCCGTCGTGTCCCACGGCAGGCGATAGTGATCGGGATCTTCGTAATCGTAGGCGTTCGTCGGGAAGTTGAGCATCAGCGCGTCGGACGAGCCGAGGTTTTGCAGACCGTGCCAGACCCCGGCGGGGATGATGAGAAAGGTCGGACGCGCATCGCCGACGTGCAGCTCCATCAACTGTCCGGAGGTCGGGCTCTCGTCGCGGCCGTCGAAGAGGACGATCTTCACATGCCCCTGATTGACGAACAGCCGGTCGATCGATTTCGCGTGGCAGCTCCAGGCGCCGATCGCGCCGGGGAACAGCCGCGATTGATAGACGTGCACGACCGGCAGTCCGGTCGTGTCCCATTCCGAGCGGAAGTTCTCGGTGATGACGCCGTGATCGCGGAGCACGTGCAGCACCTCGCGCACGACCACGCCGTCGATCGGGGCGGCGAGCTTCTGCCACTCGCTCGTCACCAGCTGCCCATCTTTCTGCGCTCCACGAAGCATGACCCCTCCTAGAGACCTTTGAACCGCCGCACCGTGTCGACGGTCCAGCGCGATGCGCGATTCGGCAGGCGAAGGGCGCGTCGCCTTCTGAAACGAGCGACGGTCTGCCGCCACAGGTTTCGCACGAGCGCGCCGTACGGTACTCCAGTCGGAACGGGCGCGCCTACGACGAATTCATACATCTGCGCGAACTCGAAATCGGGTTCCGCCTCGACGCGCGCCCACCAGCGCTCCTGCTCGTGGCAGGGGCGCGTGCGGTAGACGTTGCGGCGCTGGCTCGCCGGAAACTTGATGCCGGTGAGCCGCGGCAGAAAGGCGAACTTGTAGCCGGCCGCGTAGGCACGGCGCCAGAGCTCCACATCGGGCGTTCTCTCCATCGTCTCGCGGTAGTTGCGCCAGCCGCCGGCTTCGTCGGTCATCCGTTTGCGATGCACCGTCGCGAGCGGCGAACTGAAGACGCCGCGCGCCGGATTGGGGATATTGGGCCAGACGTATTCACCGTCCGCGGCGACGTTGACGGTCAACGAATACGCGAGATCGCTCTGCGTCCGGTCGAGAACGGCGACCATCGCGTCGAGGTGATGCGGCAGCCAGAGATCGTCGTGGCCGAGGTACGCGATGAGCTCGCCGCGCGCACGACGCAAGGCTTCGTTGTTCGGGCCGCTCTGATGACGCGTGTTCTCCGGCAGATTGATCCACTGCACGCGCGCGTCGCCGAACGACTTCACCACCTCTTCCGAATCGTCGGTGCAGCCGTCGCCGACGACCAGCAGCTCGAAGTCGGTGAACGTCTGGCGCAACACGCTCCGCACCGAGTACCGCAGCACGCTGCTCCAGTTGTACGTCGGAATGACGACTGTCACGCGCGGCATGCCTCATGGTGCCACGTTCGCGCGATAAACTCGTCGATGAACTCATGTCTACCTTCGACGAGACGTACAAGAGCGCCTACGGCTTCGACGTTCCTTCCATCGAGATCGGCCACGTGCTGCGCGGCGGCACCGCCGCGGGCGAGCTGCCGGTGCGCATTCCGCTGCGGATGATGAATCGCCACGGCATGATCGCCGGCTCGACCGGCACCGGAAAAACACGCACGCTGCAACTGTTCGCGGAAGGCCTTTCGCGCGCGGGAGTGCCGGTGTTTCTGGCCGACGTGAAAGGCGATCTCGCGGGCATGTGCCTGCCCGGCGAGGCGAGCGAGCGGCTCGCCGCGCGCGCGGCCGGCGTCGGACGGACGCACACGCCGGAAGCGTTTCCGGTGGAGTTCTTCAGTCTCACCGGCAATCGCGGGATTCAGTTGCGCGCCACGGTCTCGTCGTTCGGCCCGATCCTCCTCGGCAAGGTTCTCGACCTCACGGAAGTGCAGCAGAGCGTCCTCGCGCTGGTGTTCAAATACTGCGACGACCGCAAACTGCCGCTGCTCGATTTCGACGACCTGCGGGGCGTGCTGACGTACCTCACGACCGACGGCAAGGAGGAATTGAAGCAGTACGGCGGCATGTCGTCCGCCACCGTCGGCGTGCTCGTGCGGAAGATGGTGGAGCTCGAACAGCAGGGCGCCGCGAAGTTCTTCGGCGAGCCGGAGCTCGACATCAACGACCTGCTGCGCACCGTCGGGAACAAAGGGACGATCAACATCCTGTCGCTGGCCGACGTGCAGGACAAGCCGCGTCTCTATTCAACCTTCCTGATGTGGCTCCTCGGGCAGTTCTACTCCCGGATGCCGGAGGTCGGCGATCCCGACAAGCCGAAGCTGGTCTTCTTTTTCGACGAAGCGCATCAGCTCTTCGCCGATGCGTCGTCGGCGCTCACCGAGCACATCGAACAGGTCGCGCGGCTGATTCGCTCGAAAGGCATCGGTGTCTTCTTCATCACGCAGACGCCGAAAGATGTCGATGAAGACGTGCTCGCGCAGCTCGGCAACCGCGTGCAGCACGCCATCCGCGCATTCACGCCGAAAGATGCGAAGAACGTGAAGGCCACCGCGTCGACGTTCCCGCAGAGCGAGCACGTCGACGTCACGAAGTCGCTCACCACGCTCGGCATCGGCGAAGCGCTGGTCTCGGTGCTCGATCCGAAAGGCATTCCGACCGCCGTCGCCTCGACGCAGATCCTCGCGCCCTGCTCGTCCATGTCGTCGATCGACGATGCGCAGTACCAGCGCACGATGGCCGCGTCGCCGGTTGCACCGAAATACGCGACCGCGATCAATCGCGAGAGCGCTCACGAAATCCTGCAGAAGAAACTGGATGCCGCCGCGACAGCGGCCGCTGAGGAGCCGTCCGGCAATCTCACGGCGCAGGATGAAGAGGCCGATTTCGCGTGGCGTGGCGGACGCGCTCCTGCCGCGCGGAAACGGACGTCGCGTCCGCGCAAAACGGTGATGGAGAAAGCGATGAACCGCGCCGTCGATACCGCCGCACGCGAGGTGACGCGCGGCGTCACGCGCGGCGTGCTCGGGATGTTGAAAAAGTTCTGGTGAGCGCGCGCCTTTTGCGCTGCGCCGCAAACGAAAAAGGACAGGCCCGAGTGCCTGTCCTTTTTCGTTTTTCCCGTGAGAGTGAGCCGTCGATCGAGACCCTCCGGCCCGCGTTGCAGAGAGAGAGAGGTAGCTTCAGCAATTGGTCCACGGAGGCACGCCCATTCGCCCGCTCTTCCGTGGTTTGGGTCCGAGGTGGGCGCAGACTGAAGGATCTCGACCGGCGTCTCACACGCCGTTTCGAAGCTCGTTTATCAAAGAAAAAAGGGGCTTTACGCCCCTTTGTTGCCGCTTTCCGGCGCGATGTTCAACGCGGGGTGGAATCTACAACGCTGTCCGACCCCGCGAAGTGAGCTGCATCACAACTCCATCATGTTCGCTTGTACCAGTCGGCGTTGATCTGCGTGTACTGCTTCCACTGGTCGGGAACGAGGTCGGCCGGAAAGATGGCCTGCACGGGGCATGCGGGCTCGCACGCGCCGCAATCGATACACACTTCGGGGTCGATGTAGAGCATGTCGTACTGCTCGAAATCGCCTTCATCCTTGCGCGGATGGATGCAGTCGACAGGGCAGACGTCGACGCACGCCGTGTCTTTGGTATTTACGCAAGGTTCAGCAATCACATAAGTCATTAGGGATGATTCCTCCGGTCGGGCAATAGCCTCGGGATTGTACGTCTACTCGCCCCACTTCCGGATCGACTCGATGACGTAGTCGTTGCCCATGAACGACACCACATCTCCGGCGGCGTGGCCGAACAATTTCTTCGCGACGTCGGACTCGTTCGAGTAGATCCCGCGCTCGGGATCGGACTCCCACGGACCGAGGATCGTGATCTCGCGGCGAGCGTCGCCGTTCGACAATTCGAGCTTCGTTCCAACGCGGACGGACGACGTGTCGATCTGATTCGGATCGAGCACGCGGACGCGCGAAAGCTCGGCCGAAAGCTCGCCGACGCGGGCCGACAGATACTCGGCGCGCGAGCGTGCGGCCTTGTACTCGAAGTTCTCGCGAAGGTCGCCCATCTCCCGTGCTGCCTGCAATGCTTTCGAGTTCGCCGGAATCTCGACGTTGCGCAGATGGTGCAGCTCGCCGCGCTTTTTCTCGAGCGATTCGGCGGTCGCGTACACCGGCTCCGCTTCCTGCTCGCGCAGGCCGGGGTACTTCATCAGCGCCGCCGCCTTCACGATGTCGCGGCGGTACTCCTCGAGCGCACCGTAGCGGTCGAGCGTCTCGACCAGGCGGCGCGCCTGTTCCTCGTTGTCCTGACTCATCACGATGCGAACGGCCAGACCACCCTTTTCGAAGAGGTCCTTGAGCCGCGCGCGCACGCCGGAGAACTCGTCGTGCGTCAGCGCGTCGAGGATCTGGAACAGCAGCGTGTACGTCGCCTTCTCGTGCAGCGTCTCGTCTTCCGCCACGCGTTTGACGAACCAGTAGAACGCGCGCGGATGGCGGCGCGGGTAGCGCAGCGTTTCGTCGAGCAGCCGGTCGCGAATTTCCGTCTGTCCGGCGTTCTCGAGCTCCGTGATGACGGCCGTGAGGATGCGCGGATCATCGTCGAGGAAAAACAGCTCGCCGTAGACCTTCGGCCAGTCGGGATGGTTCTCGCGGACGATGGTCAGCGCTCTCTCGCGCAGCGTCTTGTCGGTGATTCCGGTGACGGCGCGCGAGGCCATCGGGCCGGTGAGCAGCGAATTCGGATCGATCGTCGCGGCGTAGCTTCCGGGCAGCGACTCGAGCGTCGTGAGGATTTGCCACGCCATGCCGGGATCGGTGCGCGCGAGCTTCGCCGCTTCCGCCGCGAGCGCGCCGGAGAAGGCGTCGGCGAGCTCTTTGCCGCGGCCGCTGTGCTTGCGCGCGAGATCGAGCTTCGTCTTCACGTCGGCGCGATCGAAATCGCGGCGAATGGCGGTCGCGGCGTCGCCTTCGGAGCCGGCGAATGCATACGTCGCCTTGGCGCCGGTGCCGCTCGTCACGACCTGCGTGTTCTTGCGCGCGGCGGTCCACCACGAGCTCCATTTCGCCTCGGGGACGATGCCGATCACCGCATCGCGCACTTCGCTCATCATCATCGGGCGGCCGAAGCTCTGCAGGATGCGCGCGACGAACTCGGGCGGCGAGGCTTTCGCCGCCGCTTTCAACTTCTCGGCATCGGTGAATTTCTCGCGCAGCACGTGCCCCTGGGGAAGCGGCGTGAGGTACTTGCCGGCCGCGCCGAGGGGAACGGAAACGCGCTTGTCGTTTTCGAAATCGAGACGGCAGACGCCGAGCTCCGGGTTCAGCTCCGTGACACGCCCGGCGCCGCGGCCCGCCATGAAGAAGCACTCACCTTCGTCGTACGTGAGCCACGTCTCGATCTTTTCGGTGCGCTCGACCGGGTTGCTCTGCGGATCGCCGAAGTTCGCGAACTGGAACGCACGCGCGAAACTCTTGTGATCGCCGAGCGCTTTGCGCAGCGCTTCTTCGAGCTGCGGGCGGAGCGTGGCGGGATGCTTCGAAAGGCGTCCCACTTCCTTCAGCACCTGCAGCCGCTCGTGCCACAGACCGCGCTCTTTCAACGCATCGGCGAGGAGGCCGAGGAGCGTGTCGGATTGCGTCCGCTGCTCGGCTTTGCGGAGCGCCTTCGCGGCGGTGAGAAACGTGTCGACATCCGATGGATCGCTGTCGAGCTGCGACATCCACAGCGCCTCGAAGTCGTCGAATTTCTTCTGTTGGATGAGAGCAGTGGCCTGATCGCGAAACGCCATAGAGGGGGCGATTGTATAGAAAAGAGAAACGGCGAGCGAAGGCCCGCCGCTCTCTGCAAACAGCACGATTCAGAACGGCGAGGGTTCAGGACGCGTTCCGCAGCGCGTCGAGGATTTTCTCGTGCACGCCGCCGAATGCGCCGGACGACATCACCAGCACTACATCGCTCTCTTTCGCCTCGGACGCAATGCGCTGTGCGATGGCGTCGAAGTCGTCGATCTGCTCGGCCGGAATGCCGTCCTTCGCCAGCCGCTCCACGATCGACTCGACCGACATCATCTTGTCGAGCCCGTACCGCGTCTCGTAGCGCTCGCGATGGAAAACCGGGCCGATGATCACGCGATCCGCTTCATGGAACGCTTCCATGTAGCCCGCTTCAAACTCCTTGCGAGAAGAGGAGATGGAGCGCGGCTCGAAGAGGGCCCAGACGCGCTGCCCCGGATACCGCTTCTTCGCACCAGCGACGGTCGTCGCGATCGCGGTTGGGTGATGGGCGAAATCGTCGATGACGGTGACGCCGCGCTCCACACCCCGCACTTCCATCCGCCGCTTGATGCCCTGGAAGGTCTGCAGCCCCTGCTGGATCTCTTCGGTCGAGACGCCGCGGAGCCGGGCGATGACGGCGCAGGCGAGCGCGTTCAGCGCGTTGTGCCGGCCGGAAAGCGTGGAGTGGAAGCGGAACCATTCCTTCCCTTCCCACCAGGCCGTGAATTCAGTGCCCTGCGGCGTTTCGACGACGTCGGTCGCATAGGCGTCGCAATCGTCTTTCCAGCCGAACGTCACCCACCGTCCTTTCGCCTCGCCGCGGAGCGATTGCACATTCGCGTCGTCGCCGTTCGCAACGATCACATCGCCGGGCGCCACCTGCCGCACCGCGGCCCGGAACGCGGCGAGGATCGCGTCGAGATCGGCGTAGATGTCGGCGTGATCGAACTCGACGTTGTTCAGCAGCAGCGTGTTCGCGTGGTAGTGGAGGAACTTCGGCCCTTTGTCGAAGAACGCCGTGTTGTACTCGTCGCCTTCGATGACGAAGTCCTCGCCGTGGCCGAGCTTGAAATTCTGGTTGAAGTTGAGCGGAATGCCGCCGACCACCATGCCGGGATCGCGGCCTGCAGATTCGAGCAGCCAGGCCATGAGCGAGGTGGTCGTCGTTTTCCCGTGAGTCCCGCTGACGACCACCGAGTGCTTCCCCTTGATGAAGAGGTGGTAGATCGCTTCGGGCATCGAGGTGTACGGCAGGTCGAGCTCGACGGTCGCGGCCGCTTCGACGTTCGTATTTGCCGCGGCATTGCCGATGACGACGAGATCGGGGCGAAACGTCTCGAGGTGCTGCTTCGTATACCCCTCGACCACGGAGACGCCGAGACGCTCCAGATACGTGGACATCGGCGGATAGACGTGCTCGTCGGAACCCGAAACCTCGTAGCCCCGTTGCTGGAGCATGCCGGCCAGCGAGGCCATCGCGGTACCGCAAATTCCAATCAGATAAACCCGTTTGACGTCGGAGAGTTCTTTTACGTGAGGCATCAGGCCGCTTGTCTCGCAAATTTCGAACCGATTGTCGATCGGGCGCCGAGCGGATTACTTTATGGAATGGCCTCTATCGAGGGGCTGTTCGAAAACACGGTCTAAACCACAGGAGGATTCTGCGCATGTCGAAGCGACTTTTTGCGAT
>DASVUA010000868.1:0-5671 GCA_036387295.1 Thermoanaerobaculia bacterium
GGCCTTTAGGCCTCCGACGATTGCTCGGCGGGCTAAGAGCCCGCCGCTCCACAAGCACGACTCAAACGGAAAGCGCCTTACACCTGCGGGCGCACGGGCAGTTTCGTCGTTGCCGCCGCTACTTCGGGGGTCTGCTTGATCACGCCGAGGGCCATCTGCAGCATCGACGTCACGTCGGAGACGTTCGCCGGGACGACCATCGAGTTGCCTGCTTTCGCGAGCTTGCCGAATTCGGTGATGTACTGCTCGGCGAGCCGGAGCTGCATCGCTTCGAAGCCGCCCGTCATCTTGATGACCTCGGCCACTTTGCGGATGCCTTCCGCCGTCGCCTGCGCGATCGCGAGCGTCGCCTGGGCCTGACCTTCGGCTTCGTTGATCTGCTGCTGGCGCTTCGCTTCGGAGTTTTTGATGACCTGCTGCTTGTGCCCCTCGGCGTTGTTGATGGCGGCGTCGCGCTCGCCTTCGGAGGTGAGGATCACCGCGCGCTTTTCACGCTCGGCGCGCATCTGCTTCTCCATCGCCGCCAGCACGTCCTGCGGCGGCGTGATGTTCTTGATCTCGTAGCGCAGCACCTTCACGCCCCACGATTCCGACGCCTTGTCGACCTCGGCCACCACTTCGCGGTTGATGTTCGTCCGCTCTTCGAACGTCCGGTCGAGATCGATCTTGCCGATCTCCGAACGGAGATTCGTCTGCGCCAGCTGCTGGATCGCGTACGAGTAGTCGGAGATGCCGTACGAAGCCCGCTCCGGATTGAGAACCTTGAAATAGAGCACGCCGTCGACGCCGACCTGCACGTTGTCTTTCGTGATGCAGATCTGCTCCGGAACGTCGAGCGCGATCTCCTTGAGCGAGTGCTTGTAGCGCACCACGTCGAGGAACGGGATGAGGATGTGCAGACCGGCGTCGAGCGTACCGGAGTACTTGCCGAGCCGCTCCACGACCCACGCCTGCTGCTGCGGAACGACGCGGACGATCTTCGAAATGACGATCATCGCGAACACCGCGACGACGACTGCAACGATCAACTGACCCATGGTTTGTTCCTCGTGTGGTTCTGGTTGTCAGGAAGCACGAACGTGGAGGACCAGCCCTTCCACGCTCGCGACGATGCACCGCTGTCCTCGGATGAGCGCCGTTTCGCCGATGTTTCGCGCGCTCCAGGTGGTACCGCGCATTTCTGCCCGTCCGCTGCCACCAACAGCGATGTCTTCGAGCGCGAGCGCCTGCTCACCAACGAGCGAGTCGACGACTTTCTTCTCATCCAGCCGCAATCGCTTCATCAGCAGCGGCCGGAGAAAGAAGAAGGAGAAGAGCGACGCCGCGGTGAAGAGCACGATCTCGCCCCACAACGGCATCTCTGCTCCTGCACCGACGACGATCGCAACGACGAACGCGCCGATGGCGAAGAGTCCGATGTGCATCGTGGTCGATGCGAACTCCACACAAAGCAGCAGAAAGCCGACGAGGACCCAAATCCACCAGGACATGACGATTGTGCCGACGAAGGTAACACGGCTCGCGCGCGGCCCGTGCGGCCGGGCGGCTAAACGCGCGCCGTTCCGGAAAGGGCGGCGCGCAACAATTCGTGAGCGCCGGGCTGCACGACCATCTCGTAGCTGTCGAGCGCGTCGGGAGGAACGAGAGCCACCGCCGCGACCTCGAGCGGATCGAGCACGAGTACCGCGACGTCGATCTCCCGGCGGACGAAAAACACCTCGTGGATCTCGTTCTCGATGTACGTTCCGCCGTTGAGAACGGCGTGATACGGCAGCGTTCCGAGATGCGCGAGCTCATCCGGCGCGAAGCGCAGCCCGAGCTCCTCGAACGACTCCCGCACGATCGCCTCGCGCGCGCTCTCGCCGGCGTTCACGTGACCCGCCACCGAGATGTCCCACAACCCCGGCCAGTTCTCTTTCACCTCCGCCCGCCGCTGCAGCAGCACGAGCCCCTCGGGCGTCGCGATCCACAAATGCGCCGCCAGATGCCAGTCCCCATCCCGATGCACCTCGTGCTTCGGCTTCACGACGCCGGTGGCAGCGCCGTCAGGGGTGAGGATGTCGATGAGTTCCATGGTGGTTGCCTGTTGCGCGTTGCCTGTTGTCCGTTGTCCGTTGTCCGTTGCCCGTTACCCGTGGCCCGTTGCCCGGGCTTGGTTGCCTGTTGCGCGTAGTCGCGAATTGCGAGTTAGCAGTGCTTTACCGCCTGGGCACACAAAGCGAAGAGCCTCGCCACCCGCAACCCCGCCCGGGCAACGGGCAACGGGTAACGGGCAACAAACACCGGTCACCGAACAACGGCCAACCAGCACCTCACGGCACATACCTCCGCGTCGGCACCCCTTCCACCTTGCTCAGTGAAAGCTCGGCGAGCATGCGGGTGAGGCGGCGGCCTTCTTCGGTCGTGGTTTCCCAGGTGCGGCAGAGCATTTCGATGTGTTGCGGCTCGACTTCGGCGGCGACGGTGAAGCCGCTCATCGGCTGCGCGGGACGGATCGTTTCGCTCTTGCGCCAGACGCCGCCGATGAACTCGCAGCGGCGGAAGAGATCGCCCTTTTCGGGCTGATACATGTACGCCGCGAGTGGCGGGATCCCATGCGCGTTGGCCTTCTGTTCCTCGAGCGCGCGAAGAATGCGTTCTTCGATGAGCTGGCGCAGCCGTTCGAAATCCTCGCGCGACGAATCGATGATGCGAAGGCCGGAGTGGTAGATGCTCTGCTCCCCCATCGCCTTCGACAAGCGCCACAACGTCGAGCGGACGAGCGAGCAGTCGAGCGCGATCGTGGTGCCCTGCCAGTCGACGCTCAGCCGGCGCCGCTCGCCGACGACGAGCCGTCCTTCGTGCGCGATCCGGAAGCCGACCACCGACAGCTCGATCACCTTCGCCCGCGTCTCGCCGAACTGCGCGGAGAGTCCCTGATCGAGTTTGATGCGGCCGTAACGGCGCCGTTCCGATGTCGCGCCAGCGGAGTCAGCGTTGAGCACGTGCGGATGATACCCGCGCTCGCAGCGGCCGCATCCGTCGGATTTGCGGCTGCCGCAACGCCGCCGCCCGGCGGTCACCTGCACGGCGAGCGCTGCAACGACGCGCCTATAATCGCGGCCATCCCCATGTCCTTCACGCGCAAATACCTGCTCTCGCTTCTCGCGCCGCCGCTCGCGATCAGCATTCCGCCCGCGCTTCTGTTTCTCTCGCAGGTCGTGCAGCTTTCGCTCTCCGAAGCGCTCGGGCTGACGCTGATGCTGGCGGTGATGTACGCGGCCGGCTGCGCGATTTTCGTCACCGGCATCCGCCCGCAGCTCGAAGCGGTGGAGCGCGCACGCGACGGACGCGGCGATCTCTCGCGCGCGATGTCGGAGTGCCTCGACCGGACGAAGCTGCTCTCGCTGCTGCTGTGGGTCGGCGGCGGCACTTTGTTTGCCGCCGTCGCGGCCGCGGTCTTCCTCCCCTCGCCCCTCGGCTTCGCCTACTTTTTCGTCGCCGCGATGATCTCCGCGTTCGTCTCGGTCGTCTGGGGCTACGCGATGGGGAAGCATCAGCTCATCGCCGCGGCGCAAGGGCAGCGCGTGCACTACACGGGACGCGAGTTGTCGCTCGGCAAGAAGATCGCGCTCGTCTTCATCGGCTCGCTCACCATCTCCTCGGCCGCGCTGATTCTGCTGATCTCGTCGCGCGTTTCGACGACGCTCGAAACGCTCGCCATCACGTCCGCCGCCGAACGCTTCGATCGCGTGCACGACATGGCCAGCCTCATGGCCAGGGTCGACAAGAGCGCGCTCGACACGATGCGCGATTACATCCCGGCCGAATACTCGCTCCATCTCATCGACGCTGCGGGCAATCAGTCGAGCACGAAAGACCCGCTCACGGCGGATGAAGTCGCGGCCATCCGCCGCATCGGCACCGGCAACAGCAGCGCGTTCATCGGGCCGCACGTGAGCCGCTTCGCGAAGCTGAAGGACGGCTCGATCCTCGTGCTGGCCATTCCGTGGACGCCGTACAAGAACATCCCGTTTCAGATCACGTTCTACACGCTCATCGTGGCGCTGCTCACCACCGCCGTCTTCGGCGCCGCGACAGTCGTGCTGTCGCGCGACGTGACCGGCCCGCTGCACTCGCTGCGCGAGCTCGCACGCGAAATGGCGAACGGCAATTTCGACGCGGCGCCGCGCGTGTTCGCGGATGACGAAGTCGGCCAGCTCGCCGACAGTTTCGGCGAGACGCGCTCGAACCTCCGCCGCCTCCTCGGCCGCGTGGGCGGCAGCGGCACGACCATCACCGACGGCGTGCGCGTCATCACCGACGGCACCGAGATGCTGCTCGCCCGCTCCCGCAATCAGAGCGATCTCACCGAAAGCTCTTCATTCGCGCTCGAAAACGTGCGCGGCGGGATCAGCAGCGTGCTCCGCGCCGCCGACACCGTGGCCGGCCTGACGCAGGACGCCTCGGCACGCGCGCTCGAGCTGCAGGCCTCGGCTGAAGAAGTCGCGCGCAGCATGGATTACCTCTTCCAGTCGGTCGAAAAAACGTCGTCGTCGACGACGGAGATGAACGCGTCGATGAACGAAATGTCCAATCGCACCGAGGTGCTGGCGGGGATTGGAGAAGAAGTGCTGTCGTTCGTCGCAGAGATGGATTCGACAGTCAGCGAACTGCTCTCCACCTCGCAATCGACCGCCGACCTCGCGCAGCAGGTTCGCGAAGACGCCGAAGCGGGCGGCCACGCGGTGAATCGCACGGTCGAAGGGATCAACGCCGCGCACGAATTGACGATGAGCACCGCGCGGACGATCGACGAACTGCAGCGGAGCGTCGCGCAGATCAGCCAGATTCTCAACGTCATCGAAGAAGTCGCGAACCGGACCAACCTCCTCTCGCTCAACGCCGCGATCATCGCCGCGCAGGCGGGCGAGCATGGCGCCGGCTTCACCGTCGTCGCCGACGAGATCCGCGAGCTCGCCGAGCGGACGCGCGGATCGACGAAAGAGATCGGCACGATCATCAAAGCGGTGCAGAGCGGCTCGAAGCAGGCCGTGGCGAAGATGCACGAAGGGGTGGCGAAGGTGACGGACAACGTCCGTCTCGCGCAGGACGCCGCGCAATCGCTCGAGAAGATCGTCGGCAGCTCGACCAACTCGTTCGAAATGGCGACGCGGATCTCGCGCTCGCTCGGCGAACAATCGCAGGCGAGCCGGCGGCTGCATCAGGTGACGTCGCGCATGTCGGATCACATCGCGGAGATCAACCGCGCCACGCGCGAACAGGCGCGCGGCACCGAGCTGATGGCGCAGGAATCGGAGCGCGTGCGCGACATCGCGGCGCAGGTGAAAAACGCCACCGAAGAGCAGTCGCTGGCGGGGCGCGGGATCACCGTGGCGCTCGAGAAAATCTCCGATGACGCGCGCGCCATGCGCGACCTGCTCGAACGGCAGCTCGAAGAGACCGATCGCATCGCCGACGCATCGCTGGTGATGCTCGAGATCGCGCAGAAAAACGACGAGATCGCACGCGAATTCACGTCGACCGTGCAGAACCTCGTCCGCAGCGGCCACGAGTTCGAGAGCGAAGTGACCCGCTTCCGCTTCAAAGGCAGCGACGCGTAACGGAGCGCGTTTCGACTCCAGTGGCTCGGCGGGCTCTCAGCCCGCCGAGCCTTGAAAACAGCCGGCGG
>DASVUA010000869.1:0-3103 GCA_036387295.1 Thermoanaerobaculia bacterium
TCGCTTTCGCCATCTTTCCGAACTGGTATTCGGCCGTGGCCGTGCTCGGCCTCTTTCTTTTCTGCGATCAGCTGATCGGCGGCTTCATCGAGCCGATCGTGGTCGGCCATCGCGTCGGCGTGTCGCCGATCGCGCTGCTGCTCGCCGCGATTTTCTGGGGTTGGCTGTGGGGACCGGTCGGCCTGCTGCTCGCGACGCCGATCACGGTGTGCCTCACGGTCGGCGGCGAGTTCATCCCGGCGCTCCGGATTTTCTCCATCATGTTCGGCAGCGAGGATCCGCTCGAGGGATACCTCAGCTTTTACAACCGCCTCCTGCTGCGCGACCGCACCGGCGCGATCGCGATTGCCGACCGTTACGCCGAGAGCTCGACGATGGAGGAGATGTTCAACGATCTCTTCATCCCCACGCTCTCATTCGCACAGGAAGAGCTCGACCGCAAACGGATCACGCCGGCGCACGATCACTTCATCAAAGACGTCGTGCGCGAGCTGATCATCCGCTTCGGCGACCGCAACGCCGGCACTCCGAATCCCGATCGCCACATCATCGGCGTGTCGGTAGCGGCCGAACGGCTGACGCTCGGCACGCTGATGCTCACGCAGCTGCTGCGGACGGAAGGCTATACGGCCGATTACTTCACCGATCTGCCGGAGCAGGAGCTGGTCGCCTTCATCAACGAGGTGCGGCCGGAAGCGGTGTTCGTTTCCTGCTCGCACGCCGATCACCTCGAGCAGGGTTACGCGCTGCTGCAATTGCTCTCGGCGAACTTTCCCGACCTCGCGATCATCGGCGGCGGCTCGGCCTTCACACGCGATCGCGCCCGCACCCTTGCCGCCGGCGCGACGTACGTCCCCTCGACGCTGAAAGAAGCGAAGGAAGACTTCCTCGCCCAGCGCCGCGGCGCCCGCCGCAAGAGCGGCCGCCTCTCCGCCACCTTCTCCGGCACCCGCTTCCGCATCCCGCCGCCGGCGTAGCCTGCAATTGTTGTGGAGTGCGGCGGCAAAGCCGCCGCTGTTCCTGCCGCAGCGCGAGCTGCGGCTCGCGCAAGTGAGAGCGGCGACTGGCGTCGCCGCACTCCAGACTGAACTCATCCCGGCGGCCAGGTGAAGTTGCGGCCGCCGAGGAGGTGGAAGTGGATGTGGTAGACCGACTGGCCGGCCGCAGCGCCGTTGTTCACGACCAGGCGGTAGCCGTCGCCTTCGAGGTGCAGATCGCGCGCGATCTGTGTCGCGCGCAGCACGGTTGTTCCGATTGCCGCGGCGTCTCCCTCGCTCATGTCGTTCAGCGATGCGATGTGGCGGCGCGGGATGACCAGCACGTGCGTCGGCGCCTGCGGATCGACGTCGTGGAAGGCGACCACGTCGCCGTCTTCGTGAACTTTCTTCGCCGGAATCTCACCCGCGGCGATGCGGCAGAACAGGCAATTCGCGTGACTCGGCATCGGCCGATAATACGACGATGCGCGGAATGCCGGCGAGGTCCGGAAGGAACGCGTCGACCGTGAAACGCTTCTCGCTCGCGAGCGCGCGAATCGCTGCTTCCTGACCGTAGCCGACCTCGAGAATCACGCATCCGTGCGGACGCAAACGACTCCGCGCTTCGTCCAGCAACCGCTCGATGATCTCCGTTCCGCGCGGGCCGGGCGTGAGCGCCATCAGCGGCTCGTGAATGCGCACTTCGACGGCCAGCACTTCGTACTCGCGCAACGGGACGTACGGTGGATTCGAGGCGATCACGTCGAACTGTTCGTCGACGGCGGAGAGCAGATCCGACCCGGCGAACGCCGCACGTGACTCCAGCCGCGCGCGATTCTTCGCCGCCACCGCCAGCGCGCCGATCGAACGATCGACAGCGAAGACGTGCAGGTCGGGCCGCTCGCGTTCGATTGTGATGGCAATGCAGCCGCTGCCGGTGCCGACGTCGATCACGCGTCCGCCGCGCGGCGCGCGCTCGAGTGCCGCCTCAACGAGCAGCTCCGTTTCGGGACGGGGAATCAGCACCCGCTCGTCCACATAGAACTCGCGCGAATAGAACTCCGTCTTTCCTCGAATGTATTGAAGCGGCTCGCCGTCATACCGCCGCGCGAGCAGCGCTTCGAGCGGCGCCGGGTCGATCATCGTTTCGCCGAACGCGAACAGCCACGAGAGCGGCTTGTCGAGCAGATCGGAGAGCAGCAGATCGACGTCACGCGGATTCAGGCCGCGCTGCAGCGCATCTTCGCGGTAGCGGTTGCGAACGTCGTCGAGACGGGCGCGGCTCAGGCAGGCTCCGCGTCGTAGGTGAGCTCGAGGAAGACGTCCTCGAGCGCGCTGTCTTTCTTCAACTCCGCCGTCGTGCCGCTCGCGACGATCTTTCCGTGGTTGATGATCGCAATGCGGTCGCACACCGCTTCCGCGACGGAGAGCGTGTGCGTCGTGAGCATCACCGTTTTCCCCTCGCCGGCGAGCTGGCGAAAAAGCAGTTTCACCTGCCGCTGCGCCAGCGCGTCGAGGCCGACCATCGGTTCGTCGATCACCAGCACCGAAGGGTCGTGCACGAGCGCGGAGACGATGACGAGCTTCTGCTTCATGCCGTGCGAGAGGTTCTCGATGCGTGCGTCGATCCAGTCGCCGAGACCGAAGTAGCGCAGCAGCTCGACCGCGCGCGGCTCGTATTCGCGCCACGGCTTTCGATAGAGATCGGCCACGAAATGCAGCAGCTCGCGGCCGGTCAGCTTTTCGTACAGATACGGGCGATCGGGGATGAAGCCCATGATCGCCTTCGCGCGCACCGGCTCTGCGATGACGTCGACGCCCGCGACGCGCACGCTGCCGCTGGTCGGAAGCGAAAGGCCGGAGACGATCCGGATGGTGGTCGTTTTGCCGGCGCCATTCGGGCCGAGGAAGCCGAAGATCTGACCGGCGTCCGCGCGCAGCGTGAGGCGGTCCACCGCCGTGAAATCACCGTATCTCTTTGTGAGATCGTCGATTTCGATCATCGAGGGCGCAGGGTATCATCGCCCCTGGCGCCTCGCGCGGGCCGAGCGAGCGGCCGCGACCGCGGCGGCAACCTTTCCCTGAGGAACCTCGTAAAACGCAATGGCAGAACGTGACCAGCTCGA
>DASVUA010000870.1:0-8778 GCA_036387295.1 Thermoanaerobaculia bacterium
CTCTACCTCGGCAACGGCACGCTGCTGAGCGAGCAACTCGCGTACAACGCCGCGCCGGTGATCGGCGACCAGGGGCCGAACACGCTCGTGGTCTGGACCGAAGATCGCGCCGTCGCCGGCGCCGAGGAGTGCAAACGCTCGCTGCACGGCGCGATCGTGACGCGGCAAGGCGGCGTTCTCCGCTCCTTCACGATCTCGCAAAACGTCCTCGGGCACGCACGGCCGGCGGTCGCCTGGAACGGTTCGGCGTACGCCGTCGTATGGGAGTCCGCGTCGTCCAATCAGCTCGTCGGAATGCTCATCGATGCGCAAGGGCACATGCTCAGCACATACGCGACGCCGCTCACCGAGAGCAGGGCGCGCGACCCGTATGTCACGGCGATCATGGTCGAGCCGAATCTCGCCTGGGACGGCTCGCGTTTCGTGCTGGTCTGGCAGCGGCTCTACCGCACCGACATCCCGTTCTATCCCGACGCGCCGGCGCAATACGACGTGCGGCGGCAGTATCTATCGAGCATGCTCACGCTGCAGGGCGTGGTCGAAATCCGCGATTCTCGCGGCCTCGAGCCGACGCTTGCGACCGGCCCGGAGCGGACTCTCATCGCCTGGCGCTACGACGGCATGCGCAACGTGCAGATCCGGATCGTCACACGCGAGACCGGCGCGACCATCGTTCAGCGTGATCTCGGTGATGTCGACGGTCCGCTCCTGTCCGCGGCGGTCGGTGATGAATTCGTGCTCATCGCCGGAACCGAGGTCTTTCACGTCTCGAAGCAAGGCGGGGCGACCGCGCAGGAACCGCTGCTGCCGGCGGGTGCCGTTGCGAGCGACATTCAGGTGGAAGGGGAGCGGGTCTCGATCGCGTATACGCTCGCGCACCGTGCGTATGTCCGCGTGATCAACGCGACAGGAAAGCCGGGACGGAGACGTTCAGTCGGCCGTTGAGATTGCGTCTAGATAGATTGCGAACGGCTCTGACGATCAGAGCCCGTTCGCCACGGTACGCGTCAACGGTCCGTCGCCATACCAGCGGCGATGAAACTCGAGCAGCGAATCGCGTTCGGTTGCGTTCGCCGGAATCGGCTTCGTGCCTTCCGCCGGGCGGAAGAGACGCGGCACGTTGTAGAGCACGTACTCGAAATTGCGTTTCGCGTACTCCTCGCCGAGCTTCATGAACGACGCGCCGTCGATCGAGAACTTCGTCGTCCCTTTGTACGAAAGGTCGACGCGCGAGTAACGCTTCTCTTTCATCCGATTCGCGAATTCGAGAAACGCGGTGTGCACATCGATCGGCGTCTGCCGCTGGCTGAGTCCCTGAAGGTCATAGACCACCACGCCCGGCACGACGTAGTACTGATAGTGCGCCGAGACTTTCATCCCTTGAAACGCGGCGTTTTCCTGCAGGACGTCGTTCACAGGCTCCTGCAGCAGGATGAGATTGGCCGAGTAGCCGATCAGCGCCGCGATGAGCGGCGTGCCGACGAAAACGAGCTTCTTGTGGCGCAGCGTCGGAATCGGAATCGCCACGCGCTCCATCTTCAACTGTCGCCGGATGACTTCTCCGAGCGGCGTTTTTCTTTTGGAGCCGGGCGAGCTCGGCGGCTCGACCGGGACGGCGTAGTAGGCAATGGAGAGAAGGAGTCCCGCCGCGATCGAGAGCATGCCCACCGGCCTGAACACCAGCAGCGCGCCGAGGCCGAAGAGATAGAGCACCCAGCTCGCATAATTGATGCGGGCGCGAATGCGCTGCGCGCGCTCGCGATAAAAGTTCTCATCGAGCACTTCCGAGCAGTGCTTGCAGCGAATCGCGTTCGGAGCCACCGCGCCGCCGCAGAAACGGCATTCCGCCGTCTCGGTATCACTCGCCCGGCGCTTCTTCACCGCGAGATCCTCGGCGCGCCGGTTCCGGACCAGCAGGTCCTCGGCACGCCGTTTCTGAACCGCGAGATCTTCACCGCGCCGCTTCGGCGCGACATTGAGGAGCAACAAGCCACAACTCGCGCACGCCGCTGCGTCCGCTACGTTCAACGCCTTGCACTCGGGGCATCGCATGCGCGTCCTTAGTGCAACCGGGCTGCCACGCATGCCGGACGCGGTCGTTGACCGCGCTGGCCGTCGGAGCAGTGTTTGTTCGATGTTTTCTGTTTTCCCGTGACCGGTTCAAGACCAGCCTGCCATCCTGCACCCGATCCGCATTCAACAACAAACATTTTCCGGACGGCGCCGCCGCGTCTCGAGGTATTCGCTCGCCCTGCGAGCTGAACGTCACGTCAAAGTCCGATCGAGAGAGCGATGAAAGTCTCCGTCCGCTTAGTCTTTCTTCAAGCCGCAGTCCTGCTTTCGCTGGCAATGCCCCTGTCCGCCACATGTCTCGGTGACAAACTCGTTCCGCTGCGATTCGACATCGAGGGCAACAAGGCGTCGATCAGCGGAGCGACTGCCGATGCAACCGTGCTCTTCATTGGCTATGGACGCTCGTGGGACGGGGAGCGCTACGCCTCCCGTTTCGAGCGATACCGCGCCTTCGTCACCGCCGATGCAAAAGGGGAGGCGACCGTCCAGTTTCGGCGCGAATTTGCGGCGAACGGCGTCTTCGCCGCGGTCGACCTCCGCTCCGGCAGGTGCGGCAGCGTGTCGACGTCGACGGACGATGGCAAAGATCGCCGGAAACCGTTCGATCCGGCTGCTGTACGGCCGGTCAACGGAAAGGCGAAGAAGGTCATCGTTTCCCGTTCGCGCGCGTACCTCGTCGTGATCCGGCCAGAGGTCGGGACGTGGGACCTGTTGGCTGGTGACGGCAGTGCGCTCGATGACGATCAAACTGTGTACGGAATCGTCAGTTTCGACGTCGCGAAACTTCAACCCGGCCGAAAAAGCGGACCTGTCCCAGACTCCATCGAGAAAGGCGACATCATCCTGCTGTTCTCACCGAACCAGCCGGCGCTGTCATTCACGCGGGTGGCGGAATGATGCGCGCGGCGAAGAGTGCAATCGTCGCGGCCGCATTGTTCGTGGCCGCAGCGCAGGTGGCGGCGCAGCAGCACGCCAACATCGAGCGCGGCTTGATGCCTGAGAAGTCTTACCAGGTCAGCGACGTCGACAACGTGAACGTATTCAACGGCACCGTCAACATCTCGATCCCACTCGGGATCAGGTACAGCGCCGGAGGGAACCTCTCCTACCAGTTCATGGCCAGCTATGCGACGAACGGATGGGAGAACGGCGAAGACGTCGAGTACGAAATCATCGATTCATCGGGCGAGGAGCTCGAACATCACCGCTACTGGACGGCGCCCGACCTCCGGATGAATGCCGGGTTGGGGTGGCTCGTGTCTCTCGGCGACATCGCGAAGTCCAAGGACACCATCCACTGGATTTATCGCTCGCCCGATGGGGGACAGCACACGTTTTACGACACGCTGCACGCCAATAGTGGTGAAACCGTACCGCCAGCCACTGGCGGATCGGCTCCGCTCTGGGTTCAATACACGCGTGACGGAACGTATCTCCGTCTGCGCAAATGCAACGACCGGTACGAGCTCGATCTGCCGAACGGAAACATCCACCGTTTCGACAACGACGGTCGCCTGACGAGAATGGACGATCCGTATGGCCATTATCTGACCGTCACCTACGGCACGCGCTCTGCCACTGACTCATACGCCGGCAGTTCAATGTGGACCGTCTCCGACTCGACCGGGAGGACGCATTTCATCTACTACGAGATGCTGTATGCATTTGGCAGCAAGCAGTACTGCGCGTGGCCGCATGAATCCGCTCCCGGGAACATCACGTCACTGCGGCTCCCCACCGGAGCGAAGATCGGGTACACGTATGGCGTCGCCGAATACGCCGCCGGTGAGTCGGATGTCGTGGCGGCGGTATCGAAGCGTACGGTCTCCCTGGGCGCCACCGTAGTGTCGGTGACGGAGTACGAGCACGACCGCTATGCGCCCGGCTTTGAGGAGAAAGCGCAGCGGAGGCTCGTCCGCGAGACTGACGGCGAGAAAATCCTGAGTGAGACGCGGCATTATTTCTCGACCTGCGCCTCCAGCACGTGCGGTTCTGCGCGCGAATACGCTCTTCCTTTTTCCCGGGAGGCTATGCCGGCCGCCGGACCTTTCATTTCGACGGAGGTCCTCACGCGCGACGCGGCCAACAACCCCGTTGTGCAGCGCACCACCTACGTCATCTACGAGGGAGACGGGAATCTCGCCAACTCCGGGACTACGGAGACCGATTTGAACCGGCGCATGCGCTACAGCAAGACTGTGGTCGAGGACGGCACGTCCACTGAGACTTCCATGTCGAAGTTCGACGGTCTCGGCAACTATCGTCAGGCCGTCACTACGAATACCAATCCCGCGGGCGGCAACAGCCGTACTACGGTCACCAATTACAACCCGTCGCGCGGCGAATTCAACGTAGCGAGCAACGGCTCGGTCTCGGGCGGTTTCATCATGCCCCTGTTCACGGATCCCTGGATTCTCGGCACCTATAACAAGCAGCAGGTGACCGAGGGGGCGCAGACGTCGACGGTCGCTACCTGCTTTGACGCCACGGGTTTCCTGACCGGGCGCAGAACATTCGCTGGTTTCGGTGCGACACCTGCGCGCCAGGCGAACGATCTGCTCGAAATTTACACGCGTGTTGACGGCGAGGTCGGTACCGAGCAGTACCTCGGCGGCGACGATCCCGATCCCGCTGACTCGAGTGACGGATATGTGGGCGCACCGCTCGCGAGCGATTGCGTGACGAGTTCGGCGACCGACAATTACAGGATCGTCCACAAGTACGATAACGGCTACGGCTCACGTCGTGCCTCGTATTTCATCGGCGCGTCAGGACAGCCGCTTTCGCCGTTCATCCTCGATCAGGACATCGATCCGAGCACTGGTCAGCCAATCGCGCGGCGGGTCGGAAGCAGCGTGGGTGCAAACGGCGTCTCGCTCAACAACGGTCTTCAAACCAATTTCGAGTACGACGTACTTGGACGTCTCTTTCGAGAGGCTCCGCCGACCTCCGCCACGGCGAACCGCGGAGCGAGTCGCCGCACCCTCTTTACCAACAACGCCACCACCGTGGAAGTGCGTGAGGAGACTGCGGACGGCTCGTCAGTCTTGCGGTCGCGAACGCTGAACCTCGACGGCCTTGGCCGGGCGACAAAGGAGATCCGATCGCGTCCGGACGGCACCACGGCGTGGCGCACGTGGGAGTACGACGGTGCCGGCCGTATTACGGCGCTCTCCGCCTGGGGAAACCAGACGCCCGTTCTGACCACCTACGAGTACGACTACTTTGGACGACCCTTGCGGCAAACTGCGCCGGACGGGAAGCTCGTGACGTTTGCGTATCCCACGACGCGCGAGACCTCGACTACGACCACGGTCCACACCGGCGCCACAACAGAGACGAACGCCACGACGACGCAGGAGCTGGACGGGCTGGGCCGCCTCCGTCGCGTTACCGACGCGGCCGGTATGCAGACCCGGTACGCCTATGACGTGCGCGATCGTCTGACGGAGGTGTGCCTGGGCGAAAGCGGATCCGGGTGCCTGCAGGTGCGCAGCTTCACCTACGACAACCGTGGCTTCCTGATCTCGGAGACGATGCCGGAGCTCGGCGCTTCAGGCGGCGGCAGTACGTCGTATCGCTACGACTCACGAGGCAACGTCGTACGGAAAACTATCGGCTCCGCCGGAGGCGTATTCGACGTGATGATGAAGTACGACCGTATGGGCCGGCTCTCACGGATTCATGAGGCCCGAACAATCAACGGCGTGCAGCGGAACCTCAAGGTGTTCGAATACGGTACGCCGAACTCGGCCGGCGATTACAGCAGCGGAAAGCTGCTACGCGCCATACGCCACAACTGGCTCGACGATATCGCCACGAACGTTCAGGTGGTCGAGACGTATACGTATGCGGGCATTGACGGCCGGGCCGACTCGCGCGTGACGTTCGATCGGACGTGTGGAGGTTCGACGGCCGCGTGCAATGAGGTCGTCGACACGCCGGACCGCAAGTTCACGCAGAGCTTCACCTACGATGCGTTAGGCGCCGTCACGTCTCTCGAACAGCCGTCCTGCCTGCTTCCGCAGGTCTGTGCCGATGCCCCCATTCCAGACCGGACGGTTACGAACACCTATCAAAAGGGGTGGCTTACGTCTGTAACCTGGACCTCCGCCCCACGTGCCGCAACCATTGACTATCATGACAACGGAATGATCAGCCGTGTAACACACGCGAACCTCGTCAAAGACGAAGTTTTCCTCGACGCGAACAGAGTTCCGCGGCCGCATCAACTGCAGACAACGAACGCCATCGAAGACGGAGCATGCGTTGCTCCGACGTTCGGAGCACAGCCGCAGTCGCAGACGATCACGGCGAACGACCTTGCGACGCTGAGTGCGACCGCGGCAGGGGAGAGCGGGCTCGCGGTGTCGTACCAGTGGTACCGCGGTGTTGCAGGCGATCGGAGCACGCCGCTCGGCAGCGGGACACCGACCGGTGGCGGCGGCACCACGTACACGACGCCCGCTCTCACGGCGTCTACGAACTATTGGCTTGAGGCCACGAACACGTGCCCCGGCGGCGCAACCATGAGCGCGACCGCGCTCGTCACCGTCTGCCACGCTCCGTCGATCACTGCGCAGCCGCAAAGCGATTCGATCACACGTTCAGAGACCGTAACGTTGAATGTCACCGCCAACGAGCATGGCACCGCTACCTACCAGTGGTACACCGTGACCGGCACCAGTACCTTGACCGCGATCAACGGTGCCTCTTCACCGACGCTCACCGTCACGCCGTCGAGCACGACGAGGTATCGGGTGAAGGTGACGAACGAATGCGGGGTCATCAGCAGCACGATCGCGACGATCACAGTAGCGAATCCTCCCACCCCTCCCTCAGCAGTCACGGCCAGCAGCAACGGCGTTGCGAACACGATCACCTGGTCGGCTTCATCGAGCACAGTGGGTATTCTCCGTTACGAGATTCGTCGCCTGAATGGTGTGTCGCTGTCCGTGATCATGCCGGCGGCATTGAGCGTCGTCCATTCCAATGGCGTGGTGACGGGAAGCGCATCTCTCTACAGAGTGCGCGCGGTTGATGCGAATGGCGTCGCAGGGCCGTGGAGCGTTTATGACAACACGGTGACGATGGTCTTCACCGACTTTCCGCTGCAGGTTGGGTCCACCATCCGCGGGCTCCACGTTGCGCAACTACGGCAGGCCATCGACGCGCTTCGGGCGCAGGCAGGGCTGGCGCGCGGTTGGCCCGATTACAACGCCTTAACCGGAGTCATGTACGCGAGCCACGTCATCGATATGCGCAACAAGCTCAATGAAGCGCGTACCCGCCTCGCGTTGTCCCTTGTGACGTTCTCTCGTCCCACGCTGGTGCCCGAACAGGCAGGGGTTCTTGCAAACGATCTTCAGGAGCTCTGCAATGGTGTCCAGTAAACTGCGAGGGGCGCTTCTGATCGCCGCGATGCTTCTGGCGGTCACGGCCGGCGCCGACGACGCGCCGCCTGCGGCCAAACCGCTGGACGACGCGACGCTCGCCTCGCTCGGCATTGACCCGGGTGACGTCGAGACCAACGACGGCAGCTGGAGCTGGACCTCGGGCGCGTACTCATACGACGGCTCCGGGAACATCAAAGCGATCGGCACCCAGACGTACGCGTACGATATCCGCGGCCGGCTCGTCAACGCGACGATGACCCGTCCCGATCAGCCCGGCTCGCAAGTTCATACGTACAGCTACGACGCTGCCGGTAACATGGTGTCGCGCACAGCAGTGACGACGACGCCGATTCCGATGCCGACCTCCATCACCACGAATCATCTGACCGGCCTCGGCGCGGTGTACGACGAGGCGGGGAATGTCACGGAACTGCAGCCGCCGCGACAGTCGGCCACCTACCAATACACCTTCGACGCACTCGGCGCGCTGCAGAGAATGCAGGTCTACGGCACATCCACGCCTCGCTACAACGTCTACACGGCTGACGACGAGCGCCTCTGGACCTACGACGGGGCGACAAACACGAGCCGCTGGACGATCCGCGATCTCGCCGGCAAAGTTCTGCGCGATTACACGTATGACTTCGTCCCCACGTCGACCCCCGGAGTCTCCGCCCCGCGCTGGCGCCTCTCCCGCGACTACATCTACCGCGACGGCCTGCTCCTCGCCGCCGTCACCCCCACCGAGACCCTCCACTTCTCCCTCGACCACCTCGGCACGCCGCGCGTCATCACCAACGCCAACCGCTACAAAGTCGGCTTCCACCACTACCTCCCGTTCGGCGAAGAATGGCTGGTCAACCCCCAGCCCACCGACACCGAGCCCCAGAAATACACCGGCCACGAACGCGACCGCGACCTAGCCGGCGGCACCGCCTCCACGGATTACATGCACGCCAGGCATTACGTGGGTGGGGTGGGGAGGTTTTTATCGATTGACCCGGTGCTGCAGGTAAGACGGGCCATGACGTCCTCGCAAATGTGGAACCGCTACTCTTACGCCGCGAACAATCCGCTGAAGTATGTTGATCCGACGGGCAAAGTCGTCGTACTACCCGCGGACTGCGACAATGCAAGGACGACCTGCAGGGCACTTTCTGACCTTCGAAACACGGTGCCTGTTGAGCTTCGGATGTTCGTGCGAGCGACGACGAAGGACGGGCAGACGACTCTGGACGCGCGGTATCTGAACATGATGGCCGACGCTTCGTCGAAAAACTTCCAGAGACTGCGGATTCTCGGCAATAGT
>DASVUA010000871.1:0-3941 GCA_036387295.1 Thermoanaerobaculia bacterium
GTCCGCTCTGTGAGCCGGTGTGTAATCGCCGGCTGAAAGACGGTCGCACCGGTGGCCACACAGCGAATGGCATTGATCAATTGCTCGAAAGCGATGTCTTTGAGGAGAAATCCTCGGGCGCCGGCACGGATCGCTTCGAGCACCGCTTCGGCATCGTCGAACGTGGTCAGCACAATGGTCGGCGGGAGCGTGCCGGCGGCATTGAGCGCGCGGAGCACGTCGATGCCGTTCTGCACCGGCATCCGTACGTCGAGCAGTACGACGTCAGCCTGCGCGAGCGGGATGCGCGCGATCGCCTCCGCACCGTCGCTCGCTTCACCGGCGAGCTCGACTTCCGGTTCCAGATCGAGCAGTGCACGTAGTCCCTGCCGCACCAGTACCTGATCGTCGGCGATGAACACGCGGATCACGCCTGCGCCTCGACCGGCACGACCGCCGTGACATTGAAGCCGCGCTGCGCGTGACTTTCGATGCGAAGCTCACCGCCCAGATCTTCAATGCGCGTGCGCATGGCCCGGAGCCCGAAACCATCGCGCGGCGATTCCGCTCCGCGGCCGTCGTCGTGCGCCCGAATGCGCAGTGCGCCGTCTTCGCGAGCGACCACGATCCAGAGATTGCGCGCGCCGGAATGACGTGCCGCGTTCGTGATGATCTCCTGTGCGCAGCGCAATACAGCTCGCGCGCTTTCGGCATTGTCGACGCGCAGGTCTTCGCCGAGCTGAAAATGAATGTGCGGCTGCGGGATGTCTTCCGCGAGCGCGACGATGGCGTCGGCGAGGTCGATGCCGCGATCCTCGTCCATCGACGCGACGATATTCCGGATTTCCGCGAGCACGCCGCGCGCGAGCGTCTGTGCCGTGGAGACGGTTTCTTTCACCTCCCCGCTGGTGCGCTGCAATGCGACTTCGAGATTCAGCGAAAGGGCGGTGAGGTGATGGCCGATCGCATCGTGCAATTCGCGCGAGATGCGCAGCCGCTCGGCGATCCGGCCGGCGTCGGTCAATGCCTGCTGCAAAGCGCGAAGCTCGGCATTGCTCGCCTCCAGTGCGCGGCGTACCGCCGTTTCGCGCGCCATCAGTTCGAACGCGAAATAGGCGAGAAGCTGAAACCCGAGATACGGCGGCACGAGCAGCAGTGCAGGACGAAGCGACCAATGGACGGTGATCGCGGCGGCGAAGAGAAGCGTTTGCACGACGATCCAGACCATCGCGCCACGCCGTGGCAGTCGTCCGCCGAGCTGCATCGCGATCAGGACGAGCAGCGTTCCTTCGAAGCCATTACAGAGCGTGAGCACGATGCCGAGAACCGCCGCAACCTCGACGGCGAGCAGCGCGAGCGGCGGCTCGGTGCGGCGCGAGGCGGCGAGATGCGCGGCGCCGAATGCGAGGAACGACGCGAACCAGAGGCCGAGGCGCGGCAGTGAGCCTGTTTCGGCGAGGAGCAACGGAACTCCGACCGCGAGCCAGGCGACGGTCCCCCCGATCCGGATCAGCCGCGCGCGATCGTCCATCCGCGTCATCTTCACACAGTGGCCGAAATGAGCGCCATAGGCCGAAAGTCATGCTCCAGTCACTGGCCCATCCGGCACATGCGCCGCCTCCGCGCCGCGCCTACTGTGGGGCCGGAGGATTGACGATGAACCTTGTATTGCTGCTGATTCTCGCCCTGTTCGAAGCGGCGGATGCCGCGCCGGACCGCCTGACGGAACTGACGACCGCGATTCGCGCGCGCGACGCCGCGACGGTGGAGAAGCTGCTCGCCGCCGACCCGAAACTTGCGAGTGCTTCCGCGGGCGGACGGAGCGTGGTCACGACCGCGCTCTTCACGTTCGACGCGGATGCGGGGCTCATTCCGCCGCAACGGAATGAGGTGCTGCAGAAGCTGCTGGCGCGCAAGCCGCGGCTCGATGTGTACGAGACCGCGGCGGTCGGTGAGCTCCCCGATCTGCAACGGATGCTGCGCGACGATCCCGCCGCGGTGAAGCGGCCGAACGCCCTCGGCTGGACGCCACTGCATTACGCCGCATTCGGCGGAAACAGGGCGAACATCCAGATCCTGCTCGCCGCCGGTGCGGATGTGCACGCGCGTGCGGCCAATCGCTTTCGAAATACCCCATTGATCGTGGCGACGCTGACAAAACAGACCGCGGCCGCTGAGCTGTTGCTGGCCGTCGGCGGCGATGTGCTCGACCGTCAGGCGGGAGGATTTTCGGTGCTGCACGAAGCGGCGTTCACCGGCAATCTCGATCTGGTGCGCCTGTACCTCGAAAAAGGAGCGGAACTGAACTCCCGCAGCGACGACGGCCGCACACCACTATCCGAGGCGATGCGCGGGAAACACAACGCCGTCGCGGAGTTCCTGAAATCAAAAGGCGCCGTCGCCGGCGTGACGGGCGAGAATTTGCTGTCGTCCCCGGAGTGATCGTGCCCCGAACCGCGTGGCTCGGCAGGCGTACCCTCGCCGAGTCACGCGAGCTCGCGCAGCATTTTCCAGTCGAGACCGAAACGGCCGAGGTATTTGCGAAGCCGGTCGGCATCATTGGCGCTCGTTTTCTGCTGACGCGAAGCGCTGAATAAACGTCTGCCCGCTTCTGAGAGCGAGCGGGTGCGGCGCAGGACGTCGACGACGTGCTCGAGCTGCACGCGATCGAACGGATCGAGCGCGGCAACGGCGTCATCGCCGAGGCAGCGGATGAGGACTTCGGTGCCTTCGGATGTTGCGCGGGGATGCCATTCGCTGCGTAGTCGCGCGATCTCTTCGTTGACGATCTCGCTCGTGATGCGGCCGCCGCGCGCGAGCGTGGCCATGCGCACGACGGCGCCATTGAGCTCACGGAAATTGCCTGCCCACAAGGCCTCGGGCGACGTGGCGAAACGGAGAAAGCGTTCGCGCGCTTCGCGATTGAAGCGAACGTTCGCACCTGCATTGCGCGCGAATTGTTCGAGCTCGAAGTCGAGGTTCGGCTCGATGTCTTCGACGCGATCGCGCAGGCCGGGAAGAACGAATGTCCAGAGATTGATGCGCGCGAGCAGATCGTCGCGAAAACGGCGCTCGCGCACCATTTCGCCGAGGTTGCGGTTCGTTCCGGCGATGAGCATGAAATCGCTCTTCACCTCGCGATCGCCGCCGAGCGGCAGGAACACTTTCTCCTCGAGCGCGCGCAGCAGCATCGCCTGCTCGTCGAGGCCCAGCTCGCCGATCTCGTCGAGAAACAGGACGCCGCGATTCGCCGCCCGCAGCAGGCCGGGGCGGTCGCGCAACGCGCCGGTGAACGAGCCTTTCACATGGCCGAACAGCGCCGACATTGCGGCCTCGCCGCGAATCGTGGCGCAGTTCACTTCCACGAACTCGCCGGCCACCTGATGGCGCGAGCGTTTCAATTCAAAGATCCGTTTCGCGAGGCGCGACTTGCCCGCGCCCGTGGGTCCCATCAGCAAGAGCGGCTCGCGCGAATGAATCGCGACCTGCTCGATCCGTTCGATGAGCCGGTTGAACGCCGTGCTGCGCGTGGCGATGCCTGATTTGAGGAACGACGTCGCTTCCTTCTGTTCCTCGCGAAAACGCGATGCGATGACGTCGTACCTCGAAAGATCGAGGTCGACGATCTGACAGGTTCCCTGCACGTATTGCGCGTCGCGGCCGGGCGAGGTCTGCAGCAGCCGCCCCGGAAAGTGGCGCGATTCGGTGAGCAGAAACATGCAGATCTGCGCGACGTGCGTGCCGGTGCTGATGTGAATCAGGTAGTCCTCCGATTCGACGTCGAAGGGGTATGAGCGCGCGAATTCGTGCAGCGCGCCGTACACCTGTTCGAAATCCCACGGATCGGGCAACGGCAGCGGATGGAGCACGACGACGGTCTCGGGCGAAACAGACGCGATGTCGCGCACGATCGCCTCCGCGGCCGCGGCGGATTGCGGCGGATGCAGCAGCTCGAACCGGTC
>DASVUA010000872.1:0-3855 GCA_036387295.1 Thermoanaerobaculia bacterium
TGGGCGTTAGGCGTTAGGCCTTTGGGGTGCTGCGGCTTGCGGCACGTGCCGTCAGGCGGCACACCCCCAAAGCCCAACGCCCAAAGCCCAACGCCAAACGTATGCGCCACTTCGACAGAGAAATCGAACACCTGAAAGAACTGCTGCTCCGGATGGGAGCGATGGTTGAAGATCAGATCAACCAGTCGATCCGGGCGTTGCTCGAGCGCGAGACCGGCGTTGCGCAGCGCGTCATCGACTCGGACACCGAGATCGATCAGATGGAGCTGGAGATCGACCAGCACACCATCGAGCTGATCGCGATGATGCAGCCGGCGGCCGTCGATCTCCGCTTCGTCGCCGCGGCGATGAAGATCACGCCCGAGCTCGAGCGCATCGCCGACCTGGCGGTCGACGTCTGCGAGCGCGCCATCGAGCTCAATCGCGAGCCGCAGCTCAAACCTCTCATCGACATTCCGCGGCTCGCGACCATGGCCCAGGACATGGTTCGCCAGGCGCTCGACGCCTTCGTCCGCCGCGACGCCGTGCTGGCGCGCGAAGTCATCGCACGCGATGACGAAGTCGACCTCCTCACCGAGCAGTCGTTCCGCGAGCTGCTGACGTACATGCTCGAAGATTCGCGCAACATCTCGCGCGCCATTCGCCTCACGTTCATCGGCAAATACTTCGAGCGCATGGCCGACGGTGCGACCAATATTTGTGAAATGGTCGTTTACCTCGCGGAAGGAAAAGTGATCAAACACAGCAATGAGTCGGCCTGAGCTTCGCGTCGCGGTCATCGAGGACGACGCGGACATCGCGTTCACGACGCGTGTCAATCTCGAGAGGGAAGGCTACGTCGTCAGCGCGTTCCGCAACGGCCACGAAGGACTGCTCGGCGTGCAGCAGGGCGGCTTCGACTTTTTGATTCTCGACCTCAATCTCCCCGACCTCGATGGCTTCACGATCTGCCGCGAGCTGCGCCGCGATCCGGCGACCTCGAAGCTGCCGATCCTCATGCTCACGGCGCGGACGTCCGAGGCCGACCGGATCATGGGGCTCGAGCTCGGAGCGGACGACTACCTCCTCAAACCGTTCAGCGTGCGCGAGCTGCTCGCCCGCATCGGCGCAATCCTCCGCCGCTCGAAAGGGAGCGACACCGACACCGCGGTGTACGACGACGGCAAACTCCGCATCGACGGCCGCACGCTGCGCGTCTACGTCGACGGTGAAGAAGTGAAGCTCGCGAAAAAAGAGCTCGAGCTCCTCTGGATGCTCGTGCGCAACCGCCCGTCCGTCGTCTCGCGCGACCGCATCCTCTCCGAGGTCTGGCAGGTCGCCGAAGACGTCGAAACGCGCACCGTCGACGCCCACATCCGCAACCTCCGCAAGAAAATCGGCAAAGACCGGATCAAGACGGTGATCGGGTATGGGTATCGGTTCGAGGCTTAGAAAGAAATTGAAAATGGAGAATTGAAAATTGAAAGATCGGACGACGATGATGCTCGTTGCCATCGGACCTTTTTTCAATTTCCAATTTTCAATTTTCCATTTCGAATTGCTCCATGCATCCACTCCGCGTCCTCTTGTTCGTCTCGCTCGTCATCGCGATCGCGGTGGCGTGGGGATTCGGTGCGGCGCTGCAGCATGCGGGAGTCGCGCATTCGGCCGCGGTCGTCATCGGCGTGCTGTCGTTTCTCGCCTTCATCTTGCCGTGGTGCGGCGTGTTTGTCTGGGCGGTGCGGCGGGCGAATGATCTCGACCTGCTGACCGACCGGGCGCGGGCCGCGGCGGCGGCGCCGAGCGAAACGTCCGTGGCCGAGCGGCGCTATCACGCGGAGCTCGACGATCTCGCGCGGGCCATCGATGAGCTGCGCGCAACGATCGTGCGGCAGCGGCAGGCGCACGAGGAGCATCGCGCCGCGATGGACGAGATCGTCGCCTCCCTCGGCGAGGGTCTGCTCGCGATCAATCCGAAAGGGCGGGTCGCGGTCGCAAACGGCCGTGTGGCCGAGATGTTCGGCGCGGGACGCGAGCTGGTCGGCCGCTCCGTCCTCGAGATCGTCCGCAAACAGTCGGTCGTCGCCGCGCTCGACCGGGCCTTGCGAGGCGAAGCGTCGACCGAGCGGGTCACGGTCGGGTCGGGCGCCGAGGAGCGGCAGATCGAAGTGCGCGTCGTGCCGGTTGCAGCCTCGACCGACATCGCCGCGGTCGCGCTGTTCATCGACGTCACCACGATCGAGCGCCTGCAGCGCGTCCGGAAAGAATTTCTCGACGACTTTTCGCACGAGGTCCGCACGCCGCTCACCGGACTCAAATCGGCGGCCGAGACGCTCGACGGCGGCCGCCTCACGCGCGAGCACGAACTGCAGTTGCGGCAGATCATGCAGCGGCAGATCGCGCGGATCGAACGGCTCGTCACCGACCTTTCCGAGCTCAACCAGATCGAGAGCGGGCAGCTCGCGCTCGAGCGGCATCCGGTCAACATCCGGGAGGTGCTCAGCGACCTCTGCGACGACTTTCAGGAGCGCACCGATTCGGTCCGTTTCTCGCTGCGCGGCGACGAGACGATCGTGCCGCTCGACGCGCTGCGCGCACAGCAGATTTTCACCAACCTCCTCGACAACGCCTGCCGCCACGGCGGCGGCCGCGGCGAGGTGGCGGTGGAAGTGGAGCGCGATCAGCGCGAGGCCGTGGTGCGCGTCTCCGATGAAGGCCCCGGCATCCCGCCGCACGAGCTCGAGCGCGTCTTCAACCGCTTCTATCGTGTCGACCGCAGCCGCTCACAGCCGGGGACGGGACTCGGCCTCGCCATCGCGAAACATCTCGTCGCGCTGCACGGCGGCTCCATTCGCGCGTACAACCGTCCGGCCGGCGGCGCGACCTTCGAAGTGAGGCTCCCGATCGAGTTGACATAGAATCTCGCCGCTTTAGGAGGGTCCCTTGGCGCGATTCCGTCTCATTCCCCGCGAGGAGAAGTTTTACGAAGACTTCAAGGCGATGGCCGACGAGCTCCGCCGCGGTGCGCGGCTGCTCGAGGCGATGTTCGCCGTCGACCCTCCCCTGGCCGACAAAGCCCACGAGATCAAAGAGGTCGAGCACAAGTGCGACTTCCTGACGCACGAGATCATTCAGCGTCTGAACAAGACCTTCGTCACGCCGATCGACCGTGAAGACATTCACGAGCTGGCCAAGACGCTCGACGACGTCATGGACGCCATCGACAACGCCGCGTCGCTGATCCCGCTCTACAAGATCGACAAAGTGCGCCCCGGCGCGCGCGAGCTGACGCGCATCATCATTCAGCAGTGCGACGAGATCCGGGTCGCCGTCGAAGCGCTCGAGCAGCGCAAAGGCGTCCTCGAGCGCGCCATCGAGATCAACCGGCTCGAGAACGAGGCGGACCGGATCCACAAAAACGCCATCAGCCAGCTCTTCGACGAAGAGACGAATCCGATCGTGGTCCTGAAGTGGAAAGAGCTCTACGACCTTCTCGAAGAGGCGACCGACGCGTGCGAAGACGTCGCGAACCTGCTCGAGAACGTTGTCGTGAAGCACGGTTGAACGCATGCTGTTCGTCACTGTCGTAGCGTTGATCGGCATCGCGCTCGTCTTCGACTACATCAACGGTTTCCACGACGCCGCGAACTCGATCGCCACGGTCGTATCGACGCGCGTGCTGTCGCCGGGGCAGGCGGTGGTCTGGGCGGCGTTCTTCAATTTCGTCGCCGCCTTCACGTTCGGAACGGCCGTCGCGAAAACGATGGGCAAGGGGATGATCGAGCTGTCGGCGGTCACCTTCGGCGTGATCTTCGGCGGCCTCATGGGCGCGATCATCTGGGACCTGATCACCTGGTACTTTGGCCTTCCGACGAG
>DASVUA010000873.1:0-2956 GCA_036387295.1 Thermoanaerobaculia bacterium
CATCACGGCGACGCAGATGCTCGAGTCGATGACCTCGAACTCGCGACCCACGCGCGCCGAGGCGTCGGACGTGGCGAACGCCATCTTCGATGGATCGGATGCCGTCATGCTCTCTGCCGAAACCGCGTCGGGACGATATCCGCTCGAAGCAGTGCAGATGATGGCGCGCATCGTCTTCGCCGCGGAAGCGAACCGGCATCACGTCAGCCACGAATGGGAGCGCGAGCCGTTCCGCAAAGACTCGGAGACCGACGAATTCACCGATGCCCTGGCCGGCGCGGCGAACTACGCGGCCGAACAGCTCGACGCAAAATACATCGTCGTTTTCACCCAGACCGGCTTCGCGGCGCGGCTCATGTCGAAGTTCCGGCCGAAAGTGCCGATCATCGCGCTCACGCCGTCGAGCTGGGTCGCGCGCCGGATGAACCTGCTCTGGGGCGTGCAGCCGTTCGTGCTGCAGGAAGCGGGGGAGTTCCACGAACAGATCGTCGACCGTGTCGACGAATACCTGCTCGCCAAAGACATCGTCCGCCCCGGCGATCGTCTCGTGATCCTGATGGGCTCGCCGATCTATCAGCGCGCGAAAACGAATCTGCTACGGGTGCATCGGGTGCGGCAGGATTGAAGTTGCCCGTTGTCCGTTGCCCGTTGCCCGTGGCGCGTTGCCCGGGCTGCGTGGCGAAACAGGCAGTCCTGAATCAGGCGAAAACGCCCGGGCAACGGGCAACCGGCAACGGGCAACTCCCGGGAGGTGCCAAATCGGTCACGCGATTCGCATGAACGGCGGACAGGTGTAACATCCCGATCTGCTTTCCGCCGGCGTGTTGCCGGGAGCCCGGGAAGCGAGGTGGCAGGGCGCGACGTTCCCATTGACGCATTCGCAATTCGAAGGGAGGAGGTTCATGCGCCGGTTACGAGCTTTCGCAGTGATTGCAGCGGTCCTCGCCGTTACTGCTCCCGCACGCTCTGAGACCCCTGTCACGAAGGCCCTCGAGGTACTCGGCACCGTCACGAACGCGGCGCGCCCGGTTTCGAATGCGCTCGTGATCGCCCTCAACCTCAAAGACTTCGACGCCGTCCAGGCGTGGACGAATCCCGACGGCACCTTCTCCCTCCCGACCCTTCGCACCGGCATCTACAAGATCATCGCGGTGAAGCAGGGCTTCGCGCCGACCATCACCACGATCGCTCCCACCCGCTCGACCCACCGCCTCGCCCTCAAGCTCGACACCGAGAAGCGGGCGAAGAACAACGACCTCAATCAGCAGATCTGGGAGCTTCGCGGCTCGCTGCCGCCCGACGTGCTGCGCGACCTCGACTTCGCGATGCAGCCGGCGGAGATCGTGTCGTACGAGATCCCGCGCCTGCGCGGCGAAGTGCTTTCAGTGACCGGCGTGACGAACACCGCCGCGAACACCGCATACGCGCAGACCGCCCTCGGCGTGCAGGGTCGCATCGGATCGAACTGGCAGATCGGCGTGAGCGGCAACCTGCAGCGCTTCGAGGATCCGACCGACGACATTCAGTTCGGCAGCGCGGTCGCGCAGTCGAGCGTGATGTCGATGGAGCTCCGTTCATCGCCCACCACGTCGTACCGCGTCAACTCGACGCAGAGCCGCTGGCGCTATCTCGATACCGGTGACGGTGCGCAGCAGGCCGACGTTCGCGCGCACAACTTCGAGTTCAACAACGGTCCGGCGAAAGTGCAGGTGCGCTACTTCGCGCAGGACAATCTCTTCCGCAACTCCGCCGCCGCCTCCAACATGATCGAAGTCGCAGGCGCGATGCCGATCATGCAGACGCGCCGCAACGATCTCGATCTCGCTGTCCGCGTGACGCAGGAAAGCATCGACTCCCAGGGCGCCCTGCTGCGGATGGCCGACTTTTCGGCCAACGGCACGGTTTACGTCGTGCCGTCGATGATCCTTCACTACGGAATGGCGAGCCGCGTCGGCGTCGACGGCCAGGAATGGGCGCCGCGCACCGGGGCCGAGTTGAAGCTGACGGACAACACCTCGATCGTCGGCTCGGTGCTGTACAAACTGATCGATCGCGATTTCGAGACGGCGATCATGCCGAGCCTCGTGTTCTGGACCGATGACACGCGCACCCTGCCGCGCTACGCCTACACGGTCGGTGTCGTCTCGGGCAAAGAAGGGAAGAACCACTTTTCCGCCATCGCGACGTTCTCCGAATCCGACGATCCGCTGCGCGTCGTTTTCGCGGACGAAGTGAGCCAGTTCTGGGACGGGCTGCACATCGATGCGGGCGACGTCCGCCGCGACGTCCGTCTCGCATACCGGCGCGAGCTCGGACGGCTCGCCATCGACCTCGCCGCAACCGCCGGCACCGCCTCGCCGCGCCTCGATCGCGATCACGAGAAGGTCTACATCACCGGAGATCTGCAGTCGACGTTCACCCCGACGCGCACGACGCTCGCGGTTTCGTATCGCGAGCTGCAGCAGCCAGGTGAAAACGGTGACGACGAGTACCGCACCGAGCGCCTGCATCTGCGGATGGCGCAGTCGCTCTACCTGCCGGTGGACATCAAACTGCTGCTCGGTCTCGAGCTCGCGCACGCCGAGAATTCGCCGTACCTGATCGACGTCCTGGGCGATGACGGCGGCTCACGCAAGTACATCGGCGGCCTGGCCGTCAACTTCTAGCGGCCGCATTCGTGACGAAGCCGAGCGCCGCCGAAATCGCTGCCGCGGCCGGCAAGACGCTGCCCGACATCATCGCGCCCGATCTGGCGGTTCTTTTCTGCGGCATCAATCCCGGCCTCTACACCGCGGCCGTGCAACAGCACTTCGGCCGCCCCGGCAATCGCTTCTGGCCGACCCTGCATCGCGCCGGATTCACGCCGCACCTGTTCCATCCTTCCGAGCAGTACGCGTTGCTCGGCCTCCGCATCGGCATCACCAATGTCGTGGCGCGCGCCACCGCGGCGGCGGAC
>DASVUA010000874.1:0-21109 GCA_036387295.1 Thermoanaerobaculia bacterium
AGGTGCGAGCCGCAACGCCGGAGGTTCGACCTGGAAGAGGAGAGCCATGCCCGGAACATCATTTTTCTCGAGAGTTTTTGTGGTCGCAGCTTCGCTATCTGTCGCAATGGCGGCGTTCGCGAAGGATGAAGTGGGCCGCCCTTCCGGCGGTGGGTCGCAGATCGAGTGGCAGTTGAAAATCAACGGCCACGAGAAGATCGTGCTGACCGTCGTCGACAAGTACGGCGAAGCGATCGTGAAGGAATTCGGCCCTGGACGAAACCCGGCGTTCCGCCTCACGGACATCGGCGGGATTGCCGAAGACGGCCAGTACAACTACGAGCTGCGCGTCGAGCCGCGCATCCCCGCCGGTCTCAAGAAGCAGCTCGAAACGGCGCGCGCCAACGAAGACGACGCGGCGGTGCGCAGGATCATGAAAGACGCTGGCTTGGGCGACGGAGTCCGTCAGTCGGGCGTCATCACGATCTACCGCAACATGATCGTTTCGCCGGACGGGACCGAATCGACGGCGAAGGACAAGGCTTCGGCTGATCTGCCGGGCGACGTCAGCGCGGATGCAGCGCGGCCCGGCGACGTGGCGGTGCAGGATCAGGTCATCCCCGACGATCTCATCGTGCAGGCGAGCACCTGCACCGGGTTCGACTGCGTCGACGGCGAGAGCTTCGGGTTCGACACGCTCCGCCTCAAGGAAAACAATCTCCGGATTCACTTCGACGACACGTCGGCCTCGGCGGGCTTCCCCGCGAACGACTGGCGCATCATCGCGAACGAGTCGCAGAGCGGCGGAGCGAACATGTTCGCCATCGAAGACTCGACCGCCGCGCGCAATCCGTTCCTCATCGAAGCCGCGGCTCCCGCGAACTCGATCTACCTCGACAGCACGGGCAGAATCGGCTTCCGGCAGGCCGTGCCGCTCCTCGACCTTCACGTGACCACCGGCAATACGCCGGCACTGCGACTCGAGCAGACGAACAGCGGCGGATTCACGGCGCAGACCTGGGACATCGGCTCGAACGAAGCGAACTTTTTCGTGCGCGACCTCACCAGCGGCTCGCGCCTGCCGTTCCGGATCCGTCCGGGCGCGCCAACGAGCTCGCTCGACATTTCGTCGGCAGGAAACGTCGGTATCGGCACCGCGAGCCCCACGACGAAGATGGAAATCTTCACCGGCGCGAACGACAGCGGCCTCCGCGTACGCGGCCTGACCAGCGCCGCGCAGATCGGCGACATCTTCGTCGGCAACACCGGCCAGCTGGTGCTCTCGACGGTCGCCGGCACCGATTCGCAAGGATTCCTCGACCTTCGTTCGGAGGACGACATCTACGGACTCATTCTCCGTTCGTCGAACGGCGTGGCGCTCTTTCCGTGGGCGAATTTCTACGTCACCGACGCGGCCGACGATTACCTGACGATCGACGTCAACACGGGGAAGGTGGGCGACTTTACGCTCACGGCCTCGGGCTCGGTTGGCATCGGCACGATTACTCCGTTGTCGCGCCTGCACGTCAGCGGCGGCGACATCCGCGTCACGGGCGGCAGCTTCATCGACGACGGCACGACGCTGAACGTCCCTGATTACGTGTTCGAGGATTCGTACGACCTGATGTCGATCCCCGAGCTCGCGCAGTTCATCCGCGAGAACAAGCACCTGCCGAACGTGCCGAATGTCGCGGAAGTGAAAGAGAAGGGCGTGAACCTCAGCCAGATGCAGATGCGCCTGCTCGAGAAAGTGGAAGAGCTGACGCTCCACACGATCGCGCAGCACGAGACGATCAACACGCTCGAGCAGAAGTTGAAGCAGCAGCAGGAAGAATTTCAGAAGCGCCTCGAAGCACTCGAAGCGCGCACGAAGAACTGAAGAGTCGCCGTAACGAAAGAATGGGGCGCGGGTCGGAAGAACCCGCGCCCCATTGCTTTTGGAACGGTGGTCCCGGGGCCCTCACCCCAGGATCGCGTGCGGCGCATTGAGGGATGCGCCCGCCGGCGCGGCCGGCGTCGTCTGGCTAGTCGCTCAGGTTGCGGATCACCGTCGGAATGTCGAGATCACTGCCGAAATCACTCGACGCCATTGGACCGAATCCTCCGGAACCATCGGCGCGGGTGAAGCCTTTGCGAAAAAAAGGGGGATCGTAGATTTCCCCCTCCGCGCCGAGTTGCGGCGGCTGCTGCGGTTCGGCGTCGTGCTGCGCCGCGATCTCGCGCGGGGCAAACGGCCGGTACGGAACCTGCGGCGCGGCCGGCTGCGCGTGACCGCGCGGCGCGTTCGTCGCCGAGAGCGCTTCGCCGCGCGAATTGAGCAGCCCTTTGGTGGCCGTGTCGAATCCGGTGGCGATGACCGTGACCTTGATCTCGTCCTTCATGCGCGGATCGATGACGGTGCCGAAGATGATGTTCGCTTCTTCGTCCGCCGCTTCCTGAATGATCGACGCCGCTTCGTGCACTTCGAAGAGCGTCATGTCGGTGCCGCCGGTGACGTTGATCAGCACACCGCGCGCCCCTTCGATCGACGCTTCTTCGAGGAGAGGCGACGAGATCGCGCGCTGCGCTGCTTCGACCGCGCGATGCTCGCCGGTCGAGACGCCGGTGCCCATGAGCGCCATGCCCATGCCGTGCATGATCGTCTTCACGTCGGCAAAGTCGAGGTTGATCTCGCCCGGGACGGTGATGAGGTCGGAGATGCCCTGCACCGCCTGGCGGAGGATGTCGTCGGCGATCTTGAACGCTTCGCTGAGCGACGTACCGCGTTCGACGAAGTTCAGCAGCCGCTCATTGGGAATCGTGATGAGCGTGTCGACGGTGTCGCGCAGTGCGCGGATGCCGTGCTCGGCCTGCACGCGGCGGCGCTTTCCTTCGAAACCGAACGGCTTCGTCACGACGGCGACCGTGAGTGCGCCGAGCTCCGCGGCCAGCGACGCGATGATCGGCGCCGCGCCCGTTCCGGTGCCGCCGCCCATGCCGGTGGTGATGAAGATCATGTCGGCGCCGCTGAGCGCCTCGAGAATGCGATCGGTATCTTCGAGCGCGGCCTGCTTTCCGACGTCGGGATTCGCGCCCGCGCCGAGGCCTTTGGTGAGCTTGCCGCCGATCTGGAGCTTCACCGGCGCGAGCGAAGAGCGCATGGCCTGAATGTCGGTATTGGCGACGAGGAACTCGACGCCTTTGATCCCGGCCTGAATCATCCGGTTGACGGCATTCCCACCACCCCCACCAACCCCAACGACCTTGATCTTCGCGCCGAGGTGTTCCTCGTTCAGCGTTACCGCCAGCGCTCCGTCGGAAGGTCTTTCGTCAAATGTGATCATTTACCGTCTCCAGATAATCTAAATGCTCGTTTTGAGGCGCTTCGGCGCGAGAGGCGCTTAGGCGCTTGGGGTGACTCACTGCCGTAGCCGCGAGCACCGTCAGTTGAACCTCGTTCGACATCGCAAAGAACCGGGTGTTAGGCGCTTCGGCGCGGGAGGCGCTTAGGCGCTTGGGTGACTTCACGCTGTTGCCGCGAGCACCGTCAGTTGAACCTCGTTCGACATCGCAAAGAACCACGCCTCGAAGTGCCGCACCACCCACGCGCCTCGGCGCCTTTGCGCCTACGCGCCTCGTGATCACGACCACGCAAACCACGACTTGAACGAATCGGCGACTTTGCCGAGGCCTTTGCGCTGACGCTTGACCTGCAGCTTGGTCTGATTGCGGAGGCCCCACAGCAGCAGGCCCGCGGCCGCGGCGTATTCAGGGGCGCTCACGGTGTCGGCAAGACCGCCGAAGCCGCGCGGCACGCCTCTGCGCGCGGACTGATCGAACACCTGCTCGACCAGTTCGACCATGCCGTCCATTTCCGCGCCGCCGCCGACCAGCACGACGCCGCTGCGGATCTCTTTCTCAAGGCCGACTTTCTCGAGATCGCGATAGACGAGCTTCGCGATCTCCGCGGCGCGCGGCTCGAGAATGCCGGTGAGCTCGTGGCGCGAGAGGATCTTCGGCGCACGTCCGCCGACCGTCGGAACTTCGATCGGATCGTCGGTCGTGACGAGCGACGACAGCACGCAGCCGTAGCGTTTCTTGATCCGTTCGGCGTCTTCCATCGGCGTGCGCAGCACGACCGAGATGTCGCTGGTGAAATGTCCGGCGCCGACCGGCAGCACGTTCGTGTGCACGACGTTCCCTTCGAGGAACACGGCGTAATCGGTGGTGCCGCCGCCGATGTCCATCAGCAGCACGCCCATCTCGCGCTCGTCCTGCGTCAGCACCGCTTCCGCCGCGGCGAGCTGTTCGAGAACGAGCTCCTGCACCGCGATTCCGGCTTTGTTGACGCACGTCAGGATGTTCTGGTCATGCGTGCGCGCGCCGGTGACGATGTGGACGTTCGCTTCGAGCCGCGTGGCCGTCATGCCGATCGGATCGTGAATGCCGTCCTGCCCGTCGACGACGAACTCGCGAGGAATGACGTGCAGCAGTTCGAGCTCGGCCGGCACGTTGATCGACTTCGACGCTTCGATCACACGGTCGATGTCCTCGCGTGCGATCTCTTTGTGCTTCCCCATCACCGAGACGACGCCGCGCGAATTGACCGAGCGAATGTGATCGCCCGACACGCCGACGTAAACGGAATCGATCTGAAGACCGGCCATCACTTCGGCTTCGTCGATCGCTTTCTTCACCGCCTCGATGGCCTGATCGAGATTGATGATGTTGCCGCGGCGCGTCCCCTTCATCGGCGACGTTCCCTTGCCGATGATCTCGAGCAGGCCGCGCTCGCTGATCTCGCCGACCAGCGCGCAGACTTTCGAGGTACCGATGTCGAGCGCGACGACGTATTTGTCTTCAGTTCTGGGCATGAGTTGCCTCCAGTGGCTTCACAATCACTCGGTCCGCGAACCGGAGGTCCGCGTACTCGATCTTCGGGTTGTTCTCGGCAGCAAGCACTCCGTAGAGATTGCGCCACTTGTTCACGACGTCTTCGCCGTTCGCGTAGACGACGGCGCCGAGGTCGCGGTCGTACAGCGCGAAGCCACGCGGCGGAATGGGCCAAACTTCGGAAACGCGCGAGTAGAGCTCACGGTCTTTCGCCCGCAGATCGCGCAGCAGCGTGACGGTGCGCGCGAGCTCCGCTCCGTGCGCGTCGGTGATCACGGGCAGATCGTTCGCTCCGACGCGCGGCGAAAGCTCGGCGAAGGAGACGCCATCCTGATCGACGTACGACAAGACGTCGCCGTTGCGCACGAGCGCGACCGGCGCCCGTTCGGTGATCTTGATGCGCAGCGTGTCGGGGAGTTTCTTCTCGATGTCGATGCGCCGCACCCAGCCGATGCCGCCGAGGTCGCGCTGCACGCGGGCCAGATCGATCTGGAAGAGATTCAGACCGGCGTACTGCTTCGTCACCGCGTCGAGTTGCGCTCGGTCGGTGTGCACGACGCCATCGAGCTCGATCGTCCGGACGGCGAAACGCTCGTTCGACTGCGTGTGCCGCCACGCCCACACTCCGCCGATGACCAGCGTCGCCGCGAGGCCGGTATTGCGCAGCATGAGGAGCAGACGCTGCGCGTGAATGCGGCGCTGATTGCGGCGCAGGCGCGCGATGTCGGTCGGCCGCAGGAAGCGCGAGGCGGTGGTGTCGAAGTTCACTCGTCCTCCCTCCGCACCAGTTGCTCCGCGATCTCGTGGACGTCGCCCGCGCCCATGGCGATGAAAATGTCGCCCGGTTTGAGGCGCCGGCGCAACTCGTTCACGATCTCCGAGTTGCTGCGGTCGAGGAAGTGAATGCTGTTGTCGGCCTCGGCGATGATGCGGGCCGAGATGCCTTCGACCGGCTGCTCGCGCGCCGCGTAAATCGGGGCGACGAGCGGCACATCGGCGATGCTCAGCGCGTCCGCGAACTCCTTCGCGAAGTCGCGCGTGCGCGAGTAGAGATGCGGTTGAAAGAGCGCGACGAGACGGCGGTCGGGATAGCCTCCGCGCGCGGCTTCGAGCGTGGCGCGCACCTCGGTCGGATGATGCGCGTAGTCGTCGACGATGATCGCGCCGTGGTAGTCGCCGAGGATCTGGAAACGGCGATCGACGCCGATGAAGCCCGCCAGCGCGGCGGCCATGACCTTCCCTTCGATTCCGAGCTCGCGGCCGACTGCAATCGCGGCCAGCGCGTTCAGCACGTTGTGCTCGCCCGGCACGAAGAGCTTGAAAAAGCCGATGCCCGGAACTTCGAACGTCGAGCCGCGCTCGGAGAACTGCAGATTGATCGCGCGGATGTTCGCCCCTTCGCTAAAGCCGTAGGCGACGCGGCGCTGCTCGGCGTGACGCAGCAGGCGCGCGACGTCTTCGTCATCGGAGCAACCGATCACCACTCCGCCGCGCTTGATGCCGCCGACGTAGAGGCGGAACGCTTCGAGGATCGCTTCGAACGACTTGTAGTACTCGAGATGATCGGGCTCGATGTTCGTGACGACCGCGATCTCCGGACGGAGATGATGGAATGTCCGGTCGTATTCGTCGGCCTCGACGACGAGGAAGTCGCTCGTGCCGCGCTTCGCGTTCGTCTTGAGGTTGCGGACCATGCCGCCGATGATCACGGTGGGATCGACTCCGGCGTGCTCGAGGACGACCGCGATCATCGCGGAGGTCGTCGTCTTGCCGTGCGTGCCGGAGACGCCGATCGAGCGTTTGCGGTTCACGATCGCGCCGAGAACTTCCGAACGCTTCATGATCCGCACGCCTTCGATACGCGCGGCCTCGACCTCGGCGTGATCGGCCGGCAGCGCCGGCGTGATGACGACCAGATCGTTGCCGGCGATGTGAGCGGCGTCGTGACCGAACGTCACCTCGACACCGCGCGACTGCAGCAGATCGGTCGTCGGGGAGCGCTTCACGTCACAGCCGGAGACGCGAACGCCTTCGACCGCGAGGATCTCAGCCATCGCGCTCATTCCGCTTCCGCCGATGCCGACGAAATGAATGTTCTTTAGTTCATCAAAATTCATTACGGTCTTGGTGTCTTAATGTGAAATTTTAACTGTGTGCAGCGGTAGAGGCAATTAAGTTTTCTGAATTCTTTCGATCAAATCGACGATGGTTTTGGTGGCTGCGGGTGTAGCGAGTGTTTTCGACGCCTCGCCCATCCTCGCGGCGCGCTGCGGATCGGCGACGATGTCACTGATTGCGGAAGCAAGGCGCTCGGGCGACAGCTCGCTTTCGGTGACGACGACCGCGCCGCCGGCACGCTCGACGACGCGTGCGTTGAGCTCCTGATGGTTGTTCGTCGCGGCGGCGAAGGGCACGAGGATCGCGGCGCGTCCGATGGCCGACAGCTCGCCGATGGTCATCGCTCCCGCACGCGAGACGACGACGTCCGCGGCCGCGATCTCCGCGGCCATCGGATCGAGATACGGGACGACGCGAGCATTCGTGAACGCCGACTGCGCGTACGCGCTGCGCACTTTTTCGAGCTCGTTCGGGCCGGTCTGATGCACGACGTCGAGCGTGTCTTTGTGGCGCGCGAGAAACAGCAGCGCGCCGGTCATGGCGTCGTTCAGCACGCGCGAGCCTTGCGAGCCGCCGAAGATCAGGAGGCGCTGGCGATTGTCGGTTCGCGGCGTTCTGCGCGCGTCGAAGAACTCCTGCCGGATCGGATTGCCCGTGACGACGCCGTCTTCGCGTTTCATCCGCGGAAGTGCGTCTTTGAATGCAACGGCGACCGCCGTCACCCAGCGCGCGACGACGCGGTTGGCGAGCCCGGGAAACGCATTCGCTTCGTGAATGATGGTCGGCACGCCGCGCAATTTCGCGGCGACGAGCACCGGGCCGGAGGAATAGCCGCCGACGCCGAGCACCACGTCCGGCCTGTGGCGGCCGACCGCGCGCCACGCGTCGATGAAGCCGAGCGGAAGACGGGCGACGTTGCGGATCAGGTCGAGTCCGCCTTTGCCTTTCAGCCCGCCAACGTTGATGAACTCGAGCGGAAAGCCGGCCTTCGGAACGATCGTCTTCTCGAGCCCGCGCTCGGTGCCGACGAAGATGACTTTGCGCGACGCATCTCGCGATACGTACTCACGCGCGATCGCAATGGCGGGGTAGATGTGGCCGCCGGTGCCACCGCCGCCGATCATCAGTGTGCTCATGCGCCCGCCCTCCCCACACGTTGCGGACAACCCGCAACCCGCAACTCGCATCCGTTCATCACGCCCATCACACCCACCCCCGGAAAACTCACCCTGATTGCTGCGAAAAGTTCAATAACAGCCCTACGGCCATCAAGCTCACGATCAATGAGGAGCCGCCGTAGCTCACGAGCGGCAACGGCAGTCCTTTGGTCGGCATGAGACACAACGTGACACTGACGTTGATGAGCGCCTGTACGACGATCATCAGCGTGCAGCCGACAGTCGCGTAGAAGGCGAAACGATCCTGGCTGTAGCGCGCGACGCGGAAGCCACGCCACGCGAGCACCGCGAACGCGCCGAGGAGCAACAGTGCGCCGATGAACCCGAGCTCTTCACCGACGATCGAGAAGATGAAATCGGTGTGCGGTTCGGGGAGAAAGAAGAGCTTCTGCCGCCCGTTGCCGATCCCGAGTCCGTGAAACCCGCCAGTGCCGAGGGCGATCAGCGACTGCATGGCCTGGAATCCTTTCCCGAGCGGATCAGCCTCGGGATTGAGGAACGTCAGCAGCCTTTCGCGGCGATACGCGGCGCTCAGCGCAAAGTAACCGCCGAGCGGCACGAGCGCCGCCGCGATCATCGTGACGTAACGCATGTGAATGCCGGCCGAATAGACCATGCCGCAAGCGATGAGAATGAGGCAGGTGGCGGTGCCGAAATCGCGGCCGAGAAGCACCAGACCGGCGATCAGCGCAAGGATGAATGCGAGCGGCAGCAGCGTGGTGGTGAGGTCGTTCACCTTCTCTTCACGCCGCGCGAGAAATGACGCGATCCAGAGAATGATCGTCGGCTTCGCGAACTCGCTCGGCTGCAGTTGAAACCCGGGCAGATGGATCCAGCGATGCGTGCCGTTGATCGGCGACTGGAAGAGCGCCACGATCAATCCCAGCGCGACGACCGCGAGGCCCGCGTAGACGACCCGCTTGTTCTGCAGCACGGCCGGATTCACGTGCATCAGAAAAAGCATCGCCATCGAGCCGGCCACGAGGAACGCGAGCTGCCGCGTCAGAAAAAAGTACGGACCATGCCCGAAGCGCTGCGTGGCGATCATCGCCGACGCGCTGTAAATCATGACCAGCCCGACCATCAGAATCAGCATCGCCGTGCCGAAGAGCCAGGTGTCGTATGTGAGTTTGCGGCTCATAACGCGTTCACCAGCTCTTCAAAGTGCGTCCCGCGGTGCTCGAAGTTTTTGTATTGATCGAAGCTGGCGCACGCCGGCGAGAGCAGCACGGTCTCGCCTGATTTCGCATGGTTGCGCGCCCATTCGACGGCGTGCTGCATGTCGCCGGCGGAGATGATTTCAGCGGCGCCCTGCAATGCCTGTCCGATGCGCTCGGCGGCATCGCCGATGGTGAGAACGGCGCGCGTCTTCGCCTTCACGATGTCGCGCATCCGCTCGAATTCGCCCGCCTTGTCCTTGCCGCCGAGGATCAGGATCACGCTCGCAGGATCGAAGCCTTCGAGGGCCTTGAGCGTCGCGTCGACGTTCGTCCCTTTCGAATCGTTGATCCAGTGCACGCCGTCGAGCTCGCGCACGATGAACATGCGGTGCGGCAGGCCGGCGAACGTGCCGAACGCGATCTGCACGTCCATGTCGTCGACGCCCACCGCGCGCGCGGCGAGCCAGGCCGCGAGCGCGTTCTCGACGTTCGCCTGTCCCTGCAGTTTCAGCGCGGAGCGAGGGATGCGGCGCTCGTCGCCACCGACGCAGATCGCGAGTTGATCGCCATCCAGCCACGCACCGGTTTCGACCGAGCGCGAGCCGGAGAAGCGCCATACCCGCGCGCGCGAATCGCGCTGCATCTCGCGCCGGTCGTTCGCATTCACGATCGCCGTGTCGCCCGATTCCTGGTTGCGGAAGATGCGGTACTTCGCACCGGCGTACGCATCAAAGTGCGGGTAGCGGTCCATGTGATCGGGAGTGATGTTGAGCAGTAGCGCAACGTTCGCGCGGAACGTGTCCACCGTCTCGAGCTGGAACGATGAGAGCTCGACGACATACGTGCGCGGCCGCTCGGGATCGAGCGCCGAGATGAGCGGCTCGCCGATGTTGCCGGCCACGATCGGCTGGCGTCCGGCGACGCGGAGGACCTCTCCGATGAGCGCGGTGGTCGTCGACTTGCCGTTCGAGCCGGTAATGGCGATGACGGTGCCGTTGAGATGGCGATACGCCAGCTCGATCTCGCCGAGAATCGGAATCGCACGCTCTGCCGCGCGGCGGAGCAGCGGAATGGTCAGCGGAACGCCCGGACTGAGCACGACCATCGTCACGCCGTCGAGCAGCGCCGTGTCGTCGCGTCCGAAGGCGCGCTCGACGCGGGAGTCGAGCTCCACCGGCAGCGACGGCTCCGCCTTCGCGTCGTTCAGCACGACGCGCTCGCCGCGCGCGGCGAGAAAATTCGCCGACGCCACGCCCGACTTCCCCGCCCCGACGACGAGGACTTTCGGGGACTGGTCGCGGCGCGCGGCGCGGCGGTCGCTGGGAACGGACGCGCTCATCTCAGTTTCAGCGTCGCCAGCGCGACCATCGCGAAGATCACCGCGATGATCCAGAAGCGGACGACGACTTTGGTCTCTTTCCAGCCCGAAAGCTCGAAGTGGTGATGCAGCGGAGACATCTTGAAGATGCGGCGGCCGGTGAGCTTGAACGAGGCGACCTGCAGGATCACGGAGAGCGCTTCGAGCACGAACAGCCCGCCGACGAGCACCAGCAGGATCTCCTGCTTGATCATCACGGCGAGGCAGCCGATCGCGCCGCCGAGCGCCAGGGATCCGACGTCACCCATGAAGATCTCGGCCGGATGCGCGTTGAACCAGAGAAACCCGAGAGACGCCCCCACCATCGCGCCGCAGAAGACCGCCAGCTCCCCCGTGTTCGGAACCCAGGCGATGCGGAGATAGTCGGCGATGCGCGCGTGGCCGGCAGCATAGGTGAGCACGGTGTAGGTGACGGCCGCGACGAGCGTCGAGCCGATCGCCAGTCCGTCGAGCCCGTCGGTGAGATTGACGGCGTTCGACGCGCCGACCAGCACCACCATCACGAACGGGATGTAGAGGAGGCCGAGGTTGAGGGCCACATCCTTGAGAAACGGGAACGTGATCGCCGTCGAGTAGTTGTTCTTCAGCATCGGCAGGTAGGCGATCGCGAGAGCCGCGAGCAGCGACACGCCGAACTGCGCGACGAACTTTTCCTTCGAGGTCAGTCCGAGGTTCTGCTTTTTCGCCAGCTTGCGGTAATCGTCGATGAACCCGATCGCCGCATACGACGCCGTGACGAAGAGGATGATCCAGATGTAGGGATTGAAGATGTCGGCCCAGAGGATCGTCGGGATGAGGATCGCGACGTTGATCAGGAGGCCGCCCATCGTCGGGGTCCCGGCTTTGATCTGATGCGACTGCGGACCTTCTTCGCGGATGAACTGGCCGAGTTTGATGCGGCGCATCCGCTCGATCAGCCACGGTCCGAGGATGAACGAGATGAGGAGCGCGGTCAGCGCGGCGAACGCCGTCCGGAACGTGATGTACCGGAAGACGTTGAAGCCGACGAACACATCGCGAAGCTTGAACAGGAGGAGATACAGCATCAGGCGCTCTCCAGCATCGCTACAGCTTTGTCGAGTCCCACTCCGCGGGAGCCTTTGATCAGCACGAGGTCACCAGGACGGACTTCCTGTCTGAGGAACGCGCCCGCGTCTTCAGCGGTCGCGAAGTGATGCAGCACATCGTCGGAAAAGCCAGCTTCGCGTGCCCCTTCGAGCAGCGACAGGGCGCGCTTGCCGACGCCGACCACGACGTCGATCGACTTCGGAATCGACTTGCCGGAGTCGCGATGGAATTGCAGTTCCTGCTCGCCGAGCTCCAGCATGTCGCCGATCACCGCGATGCGGCGGCCGGCCACTTCGGCCTGCGTCATCAGCTCGAGCGTGCGAGCGAGCGCGTACGGATTCGAGTTGTACGTGTCGTCGTAAATCTGCGCGCCGTTGAACGGGATGATGATGCCGCGGTGATACGCCGGCTTCACCTCGCGGATGCCGCGCTCGATGCCTTCCCACGAAATGCCGACCGCGCGGGCGGTGGCGATCGCGGCGAGCAGATTGTCGAGGTTGTGCGCGCCAGGGATGACGAGATCGAGCTCGCGCGTCTCCCCTTCCGCGTTCAGGGTGAAATGCGTTCCGAGCAGGCCGCGCTCGCGGATGTTCGTGGCGCGATAGTCGGCCTCGTTCTGGACGCCGTACGTGACGCGCTTCCCTTCGAAGTCTTTGCTGATGCGGACGACGTAATCGTTGTCGTTGTTGACCACGACCGTGCCGCCCGCAACGACATTCTCGAGCAGCTCGCGTTTCGCCGCGGCGACGCCCTCGATGCCGTTCGCAAAGTTCTCGATGTGCACCGGCGCGATGTTCGTGTAGACGCCGACGTGCGGCCGCATGAGACCGGCGATCTCCGCGATCTCGCCGGAGTGATTCATCCCCATTTCGCTGACCACGACCTGCGCCTCGTCGGGCATGTTGTCGAGGCAGAGCGGCGCGCCGATCTGGTTGTTGAAGTTGCCCCACGACTTGTGCACGCGGCGCTCGGAGGCGATCAGCGTCGCGATCATTTCCTTCGTGGTGGTCTTGCCGGCCGAGCCTGTGATGCCGATCAGCGTCACGTCGTACTGCGCGCGGATCGCGGACGCCATCCGCTGCAGTGCGCGCGTCGTGTCGTCGACCTGGATCAGCGCTTTGGTGACGTTCTGCGGCACCTGCGACACGACCGCGCCGACGGCCCCTTTCTCCAGCGCCTGCGCGACGTATTCATGGCCGTCGAGCCGCTCGCCTTTGATGGCGAAGAAGACGGCGTCCGGCTTCACTTCGCGCGAGTCGATGATGACGGAGGAGCTCTTCGTCTCGCCGCCCTGAATGACTTTGCCGCCGACCATGTCGGCGAGCTGGGCGAAGGTCAGCGTCGGCATGACACAACTCCTGTGAAGAGGTTGCGGGTTGCGAAAGGAGGGAGTTGCCGGTTGTCGGTCATCAGTTGGCTGTGCAGTCCGCCGGGAACGGACAAGCGGGAGGCGTGGCGGGTTGCGGCAACGGACAACCGACAACGGACAACATCCCTCGATGCCGCGATCCGGCTCCGCCGCGTCTGGCCGCCTTGATTCGTCCCCTTCCCCGGAGACTGCCTGGCGAACCCCAACCATCCACCCTCACCCAGACCGACCGACGGAGCCGAAACGCGGCACCGGACCGGACAAGCAAAAGAATACGTGTTTTTCATGACTATTTTCAAGCTACATTTCCGCGGCGCTGTTTCAGCGCCAGTTCTGCTTCTTCCCGGTCGTCGAAGTGGACGACCTGATCGCTGATGACCTGATAGGTCTCGTGTCCCTTGCCGGCGATGACGATCACATCGTCGTCCGTCGCGTTCGCGATCGTCTGCGCGATCGCTTCGCGCCTGTCGGCGATCGCGACGTAGTTGCTTCCACTGATCCCGCCGACGATCTCCGCGATGATCGCGTCGGGCGCTTCGCCGCGCGGGTTGTCGCTCGTGACGACGACCTCGTCCGCCAGACGAGCCGCGATCTCTCCCATTTCGGGGCGTTTGCCGCGATCGCGATCGCCGCCGCAGCCGAAGACGATCTTCAGCTTGCGTCCGCCGGCGATCTCGCGCACGGCATGCAGCAGCTTCTCGAGCGCGTCCGGCTTGTGCGCGTAGTCGACGATGACGGTCGGCTTCGCGGCGCCGACCCGCTCGAAGCGGCCGCGCACCGACTGCAGGTTGCGGATGCCCGCTTCGATGGCCTCCGCGGGCATGCCGACCAGCAACGCCGCGCCGATGGCGCCGAGCCAGTTGTAGAGATTCGGCAACCCGAGGAGATTCGACTCGACGCGAATCTCTCCGCGCGGCGTGTTGACGGTGCCGCGCAGCCCTTCCACGGCGATCTCGAAGTTCGCCGCGGGATGAATGTCGGCATTCGCATCGCGCCCGAACGTCATCGCCGTCGCGCCGAGCTCGGCCGCGAGGCGCCGTCCGTACTCGTCGTCGATGTTCACGACCGCGGTCTGCTTCGTTCTGTCGATCTGATCGAAGAGGATTCGCTTCGCCGCAAAGTAGTCGTCGAAGTTCTTGTGAAAGTCGAAATGCTCGCGCGAGAGATTCGTGAACACCGCGGCGGCGAATTGCACGCCGTGCGTCCGCTTGAGGGCGAGCGCGTGCGACGACACTTCCATGACGGCGTGCTTCACGCCGGCGTCCACCATCTTCGCGAACCACTCCTGCAGCACGACGGCGTCGGGCGTGGTGCGGTCGGCGACGAGCCGTTCCTCGCCGGCGCGGTATTCGATCGTGCCGATGAGGCCGACCGGTTGGCCGAGCGCGTCGAAGACCGATTCGATCATCCGCGTCGTCGTCGTTTTGCCGGACGTGCCGGTGACGCCGACGAGCGAAAGCTTGTCGGCCGGACGGCCGTAAAAGTTCGCGGCGATGAGCGACAGTGCGGCGCGCGGGTGCTCGACTTCGATGACGGTGACCGGGCGGCCGCCGGAGATCGGGTGCGGTTTGTCGCTGACGATCGCGGCGGCACCTTTTTCCAGCGCCATCGGGATGAACGCCGCGCCGTCTTTGGCCGTGCCGGAGATGGCGACGAAGAGCGCCCCTTCGCGCACGAGGCGCGAGTCGGGTGTGACGAGAGTGATGTCGAGCTGATCGTCCCCCTGAATGCCGCGGACGGGGACGTCGCGCAGGAGCTCGGCTAATTTCATCCGCGCACCGCCGTGAGGGTGACGCCGCGCACGCCGTGTGGCGCGAGGCTCGCGCTCCGTGCCGCGGTGCGGTCGATGGTGCGCGCTGGCGATCTCAATTCGATTGTCACTTTGCGATCCGGCGGCAGAGCTCCGCCTGCTTCTGGTGTTTGTGAGGTAACCACTCCGCTTCCGATTGCCCGCACCGTCAGTCCGCTGGCAACCGCTTTTGCGATCGCCGCGCGGGCGTCGAGGCCGCGCAAATCAGGGACCGCAGTAGCCGGGCCGACGCTTCGCTGCGGTTGCGAAAACGCGGCCAGAAGCGGCTGTCCGACGTCGATGGTGCGCGCCGGAATCGACGGCGCGACGCCGAGGTAGCGCAGCGTCGCTTCGGCTACTTCGCGGAACACCGGCGCGGCGACAGTGCCGCCGTAATGCAGCGGCCGCGGCTCGTCGATGACGACGAGCATGACGAGCCGCGGATTGTCCGCCGGCACATATCCGGCGAACGAGCCGATGTAGTTGCCCGGCATGTATCCGCCCCGCCCCGCTTTCTGCGCGGTGCCGGTTTTCCCGGCCACGACATGCTCGGCCATTGCGGCCTTCTCGCCGGTGCCGCGCGCCACGACGCTCTTCAGGATTTCGTTCAGCACCGCGGCCGTCTTTTCCGACATGACGCGCTTGGGCGAATGCTGCGGCGGCTCGTAGATGGTCTTTCCTTCGTCGTCGACGACGCGCTGGACGATGCGCGGCTCGATGAGCGTGCCGCCGCGCGCAACCGCCGCGACGGCGCGGACGATCTGCAGTGGCGTGACGCCGATCTCCTGGCCGATCGAGATGCTGGCCGGCGAGACGGCCGTCCATTTCTCGCTCTTCCGCAGCAGGCCGGACGATTCGCCCGGCAGCGGAATGCCGGCGCGCTCGCCGAAGCCGAAGCGGCGGATCCAGTCGTAAAAACGCTGCTGCCCGAGGGCCAGACCGACGCGCGCCGTTCCCACGTTCGAGGAGTTCACGATCACGTCTTCGAACGAGAGCATGCCGTAGCGATGTCCGTCGTGCTCGTTGATCGTGATGTTCTGCACGGTGATCGCGCCGTTGCCGCAGTCGATCATCTGCGACGGCGTGACGAGCCGCTCGTCGAGCCCCGCCGCGGCGGTGACGATCTTGAACGTGGAGCCCGGCTCGTAAAGGTCCTGCACGTTCCGGTTGCGCCATGCGACCGGCGAAAATTCGCGGAAGCGGTTCGGATCGAACGTCGGCGCGGAGGCCATGGCCAGGATGGCGCCGTTGGCCGGGTCCATCACCAGCACCGAGCCTCCTTCGGCGTTGTACTGCGCGATCGATTTCTCGAGCGCGCGCTCGGCGATGAACTGCACGACCGAATCGATGGTGAGCACGACGTGATGCCCGTCGCGCGGACGGTTCGCGCCGTCGCCGCCGACGAGATAGGCGCCGCGACGCGCGTCGCGCAGCAGCGTGACTTTGCCCGGAGTGCCGCGCACCTGTTCGTCGAACGAGCGCTCGATGCCGCCCAGGCCGTCGCCGTCGATGCCGACGTAGCCGATGACGTTCGCCGCCAGCGTGGCCCGCGGATAGGCGCGCCGGTGCGCTTCGATGAAGTAAATGCCGGGGAGGGCGAGCTTCCGCACTTCCGCCGTGACTTCGAGTGGCAACTGCCGCGCGATCCAGGCGAAGCTGCCGTTGCCGCGCAGCTTCGCTTCGAGCTCGCGCGCGGTCATGCCGAGGCCTTTGATCGAGGCGAGCTTCTTCGCGGTACCTTTGCGATCGGCGATGGCCTGCGGATCGGCGTAAATCGATTCGGCGGCGATGCTCTCGGCGAGCACGCGTCCTTTCACATCGAGGATCGAGCCGCGGACCGGATTGAGCGCGAGCGTCGATTCCTGCTGACGCTGTGCGCGGGCGACGTAATGGTCGTGCCGCACGAGTTGCACCTGCACGAGCCGGAAGATGACGACCACTCCCCATGCGGCGAGGACGGCGAAAATCTGGAGGAGCCGTTTGTGTGAAAGGGCCATGGGTCAGCGCCCTCCCGGCACGGCGCCGGCCGCCGGCGCATCATCGGAGATGACCACAGCGGGGACGCTCGCATTCGGGGCCGGCGGCGCAGGAGCGGAGAGGCCGCGCGGGCCGGCTTGCTCCTCCACCATGACGATCGTCTTCGGCTCCGCGGCCGCGAAGCCGAGCCGCGTTGCCTGAGTTTCGACGGTGTCGAACGAGGTCAGGCGATCGAGCTCGGATTCGAGCTGTTTGTGCAGCGCCTCGGTGTCTTTGAGCTTATCCTGCAGGCGCGTCGCTTCACGTCCGAGGCGGATGACCTCGAGGTTCTGCCACGTGAAGAGGAGCAGGAACAGGCCGATCGGCACGCCGAGAAAAAGGACGGCGAGCAGTTCACGGTTTCGCTGGCGATCTTTCTCGCGAACGATGTGCGTGTTGTCGATCGGTTTCTTCTGTGTGTACATGACGCGAGACGAGACGCTGCTTCGACCGGCGGCCTTCAAAGCCACGCGCGGAGCCGCCAAACAAGGGTGAAGATCTGCCTACAAGCACGATGCGACGAGCCATCCACACACACCCACGCCCCACGCTCCACCCCTCCCGAGCTCACCTACCGCACACACACCCGACCCTTCCCCAACCTTCACCCTTGCTCGAAGGCTCCGAGCAATTCCTTTGTTGTCGGTTCTCGGTTATCCGCTGTCTGTGGCTCTCGCGATTCCGCACAGACAACTGACAACCGACAACTGAGAACTAAAGCCTCTCGGCCACTCTCAACTTCGCGCTCCGCGCCCGCGGATTGCGATCCTCTTCCTCTTCTGAAGCAGTCACCGGTCTCCCGGTCAGCACGTCGATCAGCGACTTCGCGCCGCAACCGCACACCGGCATGTTCGGCGGGCAGGTGCACTCGCCTGCGAGCCGGCGAAACGCCCGTTTGATGATGCGATCCTCGAGCGAGTGAAACGAGATGATGGCGACGCGCGCGCCGCGCTCGAGCACGCTCACCGCGTCCTCGGCGAACTTGTCGAGGCCGACGAGCTCTTCGTTCGTCGCGATGCGCAAGGCCTGAAACGTGAGCGTCGACGGGTCGATCTCGTTGTAGCGGGCTTTCTTCACGCTGCGAATCACTTCCGCGAGGCGTGAGGTCGTCTCGATCGGCGCTTCCTCGCGCGCCGCGATGATCGCCTTCGCGATCCGCCGCGCCATCGGCTCCTCGCCGTAGTCGCGAATGATGCGAAAAAGCTCGTATTCGTCGGCCGTGTTCACGAGCTCGGCCGCGCTCCTCGCTTCTTCCCCCATGCGCATGTCGAGCGGCCCTTCGAACCGGAACGAGAAGCCGCGTTCCGCGTCGTCGAGCTGCATCGACGAAACGCCGAGGTCTGCAAGCAGGCCGCTGACGGTTTCGATCTGGTGCTGCTTCAGGATGTCAATGAGCGATTCGTGTCGTCCGCGAACGAACGTCACCCGGTCGCCGAAACGGCTCAGCCGCTCCCGTGACCGTTCGAGTGCCCGCGGGTCCCGATCGATGGCCACCAGCCGCACATCCGGATGGCGCTCGAGAAGCGCTTCCGTATGTCCGCCCAGACCCACTGTCGCATCGACCAGTGTCCCGTCGGCGCGATTCGGTTCGAGGTACTCGAGGATCTCTTGTAAAAGAACAGGTTCGTGTTTCATCGGTTGCCCGTTACCGGTTGCCCTTTGCCCGGGCAGTCACGCTCTTGCGAAACACCCCCCGGCAACGGGCAACTGGTAACGGGCCACGATCAAACACCGTGTAACTCCAACTCCTTGAAATCGTCCGCCGTGAGGGGCTGCTCGGAGAGCCGCTTCTGGATCCGCTGTTCGTTCCAGACGATCAGGTGATCCTGGCTGCCGAGCACGACCACGTCGTCGCTGATGCCGGCGACGTCGCGCAACACTTGCGGGACGAGGACGCGGCCCTGCGCGTCGAGACCGGAGACCTGCCCGAAGTAGTTCACCCGTTCGAGCAGTTTCGCCTTCGCCATCGACGTGGACGGCACTTTTGCCAGGCGCGACTGAAACTCGAACCAGACCGGCAGCGGGTAAACCAGCGCCCGCTCGCCGTCCATCGAGGTGATGAAGCAGTCCCCGCCGTAACGTTCTTCAATGATCTTGCGGAAATTCGCCGGGATCTTCAGCCGACCTTTTTCGTCGATCTTTGCGGGGCTGTGCCCCATCAAAACGCTGATATCCACTGGTCGTAGAGCCTTTTTCCGCTTGTCCGGTGGCTTTTTGTACCACCGGCACCCACCATTGTCCACAAAAATCCACGACGTGAGACGAAAAAAGGCGCGGCCGCAATTGGCCGCGCCAAACGGTTTCGTGGTCCGGTTGTCAGTTGTCGGTCATCTCGGAAGCCGCCCTCGACTGCCAGACAACTGAGAACCGACCACCGACAACTGCTTCACTTGAACGTGTTCTTGAGCCTCGCCAGGATGTCGCTGCCCACCAGATTGTCCGCGGCATTGAGGACCATCGTGATCATCGACAGCACGTCGTCGCTGCCGGCCCAGTGCTCGCGAAGAATCGCCGGGTCGGTGTCGTTCAGCATCCGGTTGAGCAGGTAGACGCCGAAGACGAGATCGTCGATGTAGCCGATCGGACCGACGAATCCCTCCGGCATGATGTCGAGCGGGAAGACGTAGTACGCCAGGCCGCTGCCGAGCATCATTTTGTTCTTCGAGTTCACGCGCGGGTCGTTGACCAGACGCCAAAGCAGCACGAACACGTCCGGCGCCAGCATCAGATAGTCGCCCGTCTTTCCGGCGAGCGCGCCGGTTTTATCGAGATAGCCGCGGATCGCGTTGCGCATCCGGTCGTAAAAGCGCGCCGCGCGTTCCTGCGACATGGGTGCGGAGCCTTCGTTCAGCTCCGTACCGAGATCATCATCCAAGTTCATCCACACCTCCAGGCGGCAGATCGGCGCCGCCGCGTCCGAGCGTCACGGCGAGACCGCCGTCGATGATCCAGATCTTCTGGATATCGGCCGCGACAAAAGGTGGCAAAAAGCGGTCCAGCGAAAGGACGAGCGTGGCCGGCGGCTCGAATCCGACGTCGGCCGGAAACTGCCGGCGCACCAGCCCGACCAGCAGCGACGGAATCGGGAGCGTCCCCGCCGTCATCTTGCCGAGCGGCACGCGCACCGTCGTCCCTCGCGCGTCGAAGTGTGTGATGTCGACGGTGAACGGAATGATGATGAACTTCCGCACCGCCCCTTCCACGCGCAGCAATCCGTTCGTGAACGTGAGCGCGAGCCGCTCGATCATCGGGTCTTTCGCCACCATCTCGCGAGCCATCGCCGCGATCTGTTCCCCGTTCACGCGGACCTCGAGTGAATCCCATTCGATGAAGCGTCGCACGTCCGTATACTATGCCCCGCAGTGCCGAAGCGGACCGATCTCCACTCCATTCTCATCATCGGATCAGGACCAATCGTCATTGGACAGGCCGTCGAGTTCGACTACTCCGGCACCCAGGCGTGCAAGGCACTGAAAGACGAGGGATACCGCGTCATCCTGGTGAACTCGAATCCGGCCACGATCATGACGGACCCGGAGTTCGCCGACCGGACCTACATCGAGCCACTCACCCCCGAGTCGCTCGAAAAAATCATTGAGCGCGAGAAGCCCGACGCGATCCTGCCGACGGTCGGCGGCCAGACCGGCATCAACCTGGCCATGGCGCTCTACGAAAACGGCGCGCTCGCGCGGCACAACGTGGAGCTGATCGGCGCGAACTACGACGCGATCAAGACCGCGGAAGACCGTCAGCTGTTCAAAGAGAAGATGAAGGAGATCGGCGTCGACGTGCCGGAGTCGACGTACGCGGCGACGGTCGATGACGCGGAGCGCTTCGCGACGCAGATCGGCTATCCGCTGGTCATCCGCCCTTCCTTCACCCTCGGCGGCTCGGGCGGCGGCATCGCGTACAACGTCGAAGAGCTGCGCTCGATCGTGGCGCGCGGCCTCGAGCTCTCGCCCGTCCATCGCGTGCTGGTCGAAGAGTCGGTCATCGGATGGAAAGAGTTCGAGCTCGAAGTGATGCGCGACCGGGCCGACAACGTGGTCGTCATCTGCTCCATCGAGAACCTCGACCCGATGGGCGTGCACACCGGCGACAGCATCACCGTCGCACCCGCGCTGACCCTGACCGACCGCGAGTACCAGCGGCTGCGCGACATCGCGATCGACGTCATCCGCG
>DASVUA010000875.1:0-15498 GCA_036387295.1 Thermoanaerobaculia bacterium
CGGATCACCCATCGCTACGAAGAGGCTCACGATCTCACGCAGGAAATTTTCGTGAAGGTCTACCTCGCACTCGACCGATACGATTCGAAGTACCAGTTCTCGACCTGGCTCTTCCGGATCGCGCAGAACAGCGCCATCGACGCGCTTCGGAAGAAATCGGTGTCCGAGGTGCCGTTGGTGCGGACGACGGATGACGAACCGTCCGGCAAAGAGCGCGAGTTCGCCGACGACGGCATCTCTCCTTACCGCGCGCTCAAGAACAAGCAACTCAGTGCCGCCATCGACGGCGCGGTTCAGAAGCTGCCGCCCGACTATCGCGAGCTCATTCAACTCCGCCACTTCGCGGAGCTCTCGTACGAGGAGATCGCTTCGATGAAGCAGCTCCCCCTCGGCACGGTCAAAAACAAACTCTTCCGAGCGCGAAATTTGCTGAAAGAGGCGCTCGGCTCATTCGTGGAACCCTTATGACCTGCGACGACTACTTCGACGATCCGGAGAAGAACGCGGCCCATCTGGAGACGTGCGCGTCGTGTCGTGCCCTGGAAGACGCGATGTCGGGAGAGCTCGACGATGCGCTCGAGCTCGAGCCGCGTCCGATTCACGTCGAGGCTCTTCCTCTCGCCGCGTGGGAAGGGGCTTCGCACCGCACGTGGCCGCTCGTTGCCGCCGGTGCATCGTCGGTGCTGATCCTCGCCATCGTGCTCTTCCTCGCGGCCGGCACGCCGCCGCTGCGCGGGATCGCGGCGGCCGTGACGTCGAGCGTCACATCGTTCGAGGCGACCGCGAAGTTCTTCCAGTACTTTGGGTCAGGGCTGCACAGCGCGCCGGCGGCGGTGCACGTCGTCATCGCGGTGCTGTTCGTCGTCATCAATTCGATCCTCTTCCTCCTGCTGCGCCGCGCGCCGAAAGGAATCGATGTATAGGCGGCTCCTCATCCCGCTGATGTCCGTCGCGGTGCTGCTCGCGCTCTTTTGCGCGATCCTGCCGACCGGCGCGACGCGTGCGGAGCCGCGGCTCGCACGCGACACGTACGTGTTCAACGAGAACGCGACGATTCGCGAGCGGGTGAACGGAAACGTGCAGATCTTCAGCGGCACGGTGGTCATCGCGAACGCCATCGCAGGCGATCTGTTCGTCGTGGGCGGCAACGTCAGCTTCGCCGGTCAGGGCCGCGTCGAAGGCGATCTCATTTACGGCGCGAGCCGTGTGTCGAACGCGGACGGGCGCATCGGCGGCGGCATCTACTCGCTCTGGTCGCTCGAAGGAGCGGCCGCATCGATCACCAAGAGCGCCGTCGTCGCGTCGCTGCTGCTCGCGTGGCTGGTGGTGGCGGTGGTCGTGACGCTGATGAGCGGCCGTGAGATCCGCCTCTCGTCGGCCGAGGTTCGCTCGAGCGCGTTGCACTGCTTCGTGGTCGGCCTCGTCGCGCTGACGAGCTTCGTTCTCACCGCGATCGCGTTCAGTTACCTCGTGCCGTACATGATCGGCATTCCGCTGCTCGCCGCGCTGGCGGTGTTCGGAATCCTCACCAAAGCCTATGGGCTGATCGCCATGTTCCACGCGGTCGGGATGATGGTCGCCGGCTCCCGCTCGCGCGAAGAGCTCGCATCGCGCAAATGGCTGCGTGGCGATCTCGCGATGGTGATGATCGGCTTCCTCCTCCTCGGCGCCATCCGCTTCATCCCCGTCGTCGGCACCATCGTCTGGGGCCTCGCCTCCATCTTCGGAGTCGGCGTCGCCCTCGCCACAAAATTCGGCCGCAGGGATCCATGGTTTCTGGAGTTCAGGACGGCGGAAGCTTGAGTTGAGAGCCCCGAAGCGATGAAGCGGCGCATGTGGCCAGTTGCTCATGCCCCCGGAGGTTCCCTCGGCTCAATGAGGCGGTCAAATGCTCTACGGACGGTAGCCGCGGCTTTGCCGCGGCCTAGAAAGCGGCGGCTCTGCCGCCGCTTTCTGAATCCAACGCGAGTATCGAAGGCTCTACCTCGCGTAGCCGCGGCTTGTGCAGAGCTTCCCTTACACGCCGTCGAATGCGTTTTCCAGATCGGCGATCAGGTCTTCCAGGTCTTCGATTCCTACGCTGATGCGGACGAGGCCGGGGGTGATGCCGAGGTGTTTGCGCATTTCGATGGGGACGGAGCCGTGGGTCATCGATTCGGGGTGGGAGATCAGGCTTTCGACGCCGCCGAGGGACTCGGCGAGGGAGCAGAGGCGAACGCGGTCGAGGAACTTTTTCGCGTTCTCGAACGAACCGAGCTCGAAGGAGATCATCGAGCCGAAGCCGTTCATCTGGCGCTTGGCCAGTTCGTGCTGCGGGTGATCGGGGAGACCGGGGTAGTAGACCTTCTGAACTTTCGGCTGATTGACGAGGTAGTTCGCGACGGCGTTGCCGTTCGTCTCGTGCTGCTTCATGCGCACCGCCAGCGTCTTCACGCCGCGCAGCACGAGCCACGAATCGAACGGCGAGAGAATCGCGCCGACCGCGTTCTGCAGGAAGCCGATCTGCTCCGCGATCTCATCCGAGTTCGAGACGACGGCGCCGCCGACAGAGTCGGAATGGCCGTTGAGGAACTTGGTGGTCGAGTGCACGACGATGTCCGCGCCGAGCTCGATCGGACGCTGGATGTAGGGGGAGCAGAACGTGTTGTCGACGACGACGAGCGAGCCGTTCTTGTGCGCGACGTCGGCGCATGCGGCGAGGTCCGTCACGGTCATCATCGGGTTCGTCGGCGTCTCGAGAAAGACGATGCGTGTGTTGGCGCGGAGCGCGTTGCGCACGGCGTCGACGCTCGCGGTGTCGACGTACGTGAATTGAAGACCGTACTTTTCGAGCACGCGGCTGAAGAGGCGGTACGAGCCGCCGTACATGTTCTCGCCGGCGACGACGTGATCGCCCGACTTCAGCATGCGGAAGACCGTGTCGGTGGCCGACATGCCGGAGGCGAAACAGTGGCCGTGCTTCCCGCGCTCGAGCGCCGCGAGGTTCGCCTCGAGCGCCGAACGGGTCGGGTTCTTGGTCCGCGCATACTCGTAGCCCTTGTGGCGGCCGAGCTCAGGCTGCACATAGGTCGAGGTCTGGTAGATCGGAATGGTGACGGCGCCGGTGTGCGGCTCCGGCTCCTGGCCGGCGTGGATGCAGTCGGTGGCAAAGGCCATGGTTACTCGCTTTCGTTTCGCGCGCGTGCTGGATGAGATCGGAAATTGAAAATTGAAAATTGAGAATTGAAAAATCGGAGAGTAGGGTCGCGCGATGCGCGGCAGCTCCGATCTTTCAATTTTCAATTTCTAATTTTCAATTCCGCCTTCTTCAAACCGCCGGATCGGCGGGCGTTTCCTTGCGCCACTTCGAGTAGATGCCTTTCGACATGTAGCGCTCGGCGGCGTCGGGGACGATGGTGACGACGCGTTTGCCGGGGCCGAGGCGCTGTGCGACCTGGAGGGCGGCGGCGACGTTGGCGCCGGCGGACGAGCCGCCGAGGATGCCTTCTTCGGTGGAGAGGCGCGCGACCATCGCGTACGCCGGCTCATCGAAAATCGTGATGACCTCGTTCGCGAGCTCCATGTTCAAGACCGGCGGAATGAAGGAGGCGCCGATGCCCTCGACGTCGTGCGGCCCCGCGGTTCCACCGCCGAGAACCGAGCCTTCCGGCTCGACGATCGCGCAGAAGAGGCCGGGGATCTTTTCGCGGAGGAAGCGCGCCACGCCGGTGAACGTGCCGCCGCTTCCGGCACCTGCGACGAATGCGTCGATGCGCCCTTCCATCTGTTCCCAGATCTCGGGGCCGGTGGTGTCGTAGTGCGATTCGCTGTTGAAGGGATTGCGGAACTGCTGCGGGACGTAGGAATTCGGGATCGTGGCCGCGAGCTCTTCCGCCTTCTCGATCGCCTTCCGGATGCCGCCGTCGCCGGGCGTGAGGATCACTTCGCCGCCGAGCGCCTGCATCACCTCGCGCTTCTCGGAGGAGAAGTTTTCGGGGACGCAGAGGATGACGCGATAACCCTTCTGCACGCCGGCCAGCGCGAGCCCGACGCCTGTATTGCCGGCCGTCGGCTCGATGATCGTGCCCCCCGGCTTGAGAAGACCTTCGCGCTCGGCGCGCTCGATCATGCCGACCCCGATCCGGTCTTTCACCGAGAAGCCTGGATTGAAGAACTCGAGCTTCGCAAACACATCGGCGGCATCCCCGCCGCTGATGCGGCGCAGACGAACCATCGGTGTGTTGCCGATGAGCTCGAGGACGGAATCGACAGGGCGGGAATTGGGGCGAGTCAAGCGCGCGGATTCTAGTGCAAAACGGGGTGGGCGGGGGCGGGTTGTGGGTGCGGGTGGGAGTTGCCCGTTGCTGGTTGCCCGTTGCCCGTTACCCGTTGCCGGTTGCCCGGGCTGGATCGCCTGGGCGGGAAGTTGGCCGTGGCGGCACCTCGACGTTGCGAGCTCGCGTGCATGCCGTCCAGGCAATACCGCCCGGGCAACGGGCAACAGTCAACGGTCAACGGTCAAACAATCAACGCTTTCCTAGCCACGCTTCCCACAAACCCGCACAACAAAAAAGGCCCGCGCTTTCGCGCGGGCCTTTTTCAGTTCGGTTGGTTTTGTCGAGTTTGTTGGGGGGTCGGTTGCTTACGCCCAGCTCGAGCTGCGGCTGTTCGAGCGGCGCTGGTTGTAGCAATCGCGGCAGTAGACAGGCTTTCCGCTGACCGGGGTGAACGGCACTTCGGTCGGGATACCGCAGCTGTCGCAGGTCACGCTCACCATCTGGCGCGAGCGGCCTTCGCCGCTGCCACCATCGCGGGACGTCTTACGCTTGTCGCGGCAGTTCTTGCAACGCTTCGGTTCGTTGGTGAATCCGCGCTCGGCGTAAAAAGCCTGTTCATTCCGGCTGAAGATGAACTCCTGGCCGCAGTCCGCGCAATTGAGGGATTTGTCGTTGAAAGTGTCCATGAAACCTTGATCTCCTAAACGTTTGTAGCGTGAAAGTCTTTGCCGCAGCGTTGGCCATTGCGGGGGGCCGCGACGTTGCCCCCGCTAGTCTTGGGATGGTGACTACGAGTTGCTACGAATCGACCCCCTTCCGAACTTCGGAAACAAAACACTCCCGAACGAACGCCGCTGTCCGAAGTGGAAGTGTCATATTGATCCCGATGGCAGGCCTTTTAGCATAGTTTTCGAAAGGAAGGCAACGCGGAAGGACGTAACTCAAAATAAGAACGTCAAGGTGTTGACCATTGAAAACAGCCAATAAAATCAGGGTCGGACCGGCCGGCTGGAGCTACACCGATTGGGAAAAGGTGGTGTATCCGCCGCACGGATCGAAGTTCGATCACCTGGCGTATCTCTCGTCCTTTTTCGACACGATCGAGATCAATTCGCCGTTCTATCGAATCCCGCCGCCGACGCATGCGCGCAGCTGGGTTCGGCGCGTCGCGGCCAATCCCGACTTCAAGTTCACGACGAAAGTCTTTCGCGGTTTCACGCACGAAGCGGCAAAGCTCGAGCCGGGCGACGTCAAGGCGTTCCGCAACTATCTCGACCCGCTGATGGAGGCCGACCGCCTCGGCGCGATCCTTCTGCAGTTTCCCTGGAGCTTCAAAAACACGCCGGAATCATGCGAGAAACTGACGAAGCTCTTCGCCGAGCTCGCCGATTACCCGAAAGCGCTCGAGGTGCGCCACTCGACCTTCCAGACCGCGGAGTTCCTCGAGTTTCTGAACGAGCACGACGTCTCGTGGGTGAACGTCGATCAGCCGCTGTTCGACAACTCCGTGAAACCGAGCGACTCGGTCACCGGTCCCATCGCGTATGCACGCTTTCACGGCCGCAACTATGAAAAGTGGTTCGCGCACAAGGAGTCGTGGGAACGCTACAACTACCTCTACTCGCAGGAAGAGCTCGAGCCGTGGGTCGAGCGGATCGAGTCGATGGCGAAGAACAAAGACACATACGTCGTGACGAACAACCACTTCCGCGGCCAGGCCATCATCAATGCCGGCGAGTTGAAGGAGTCGCTGGGGCTCGAGAACAAAATGCCGCCGCAATTGAAAGAGGTGTATCCGGAGCGCGTGTGATTCCGCGTACATCCATCGGGCGTTGGGCGTTGGGCTTATGGGGTGTTATGCCTGGGCTGAGATCCCCAAACGCCTGACGCCCGAAGCCGAAAGCCCCAAGCCCATGTAGGATTCGCGCGGCATGACCCGTAAAAAACGCGTGATCGGCACGGCCGGCCACATCGATCACGGCAAGACGTCGCTCGTGCGCGCGCTGACCGGCACCGATACCGATCGCCTTCCCGAAGAAAAACGCCGCGGCATCACCATCGATCTCGGCTTCGCGAGCTGGTTCACCGACGACTACCAGATCGGCTTCGTCGACGTACCCGGCCACGAGCGCTTCGTGAAGAACATGCTGGCCGGCATCGGCGGCATCGACAGCGCGCTGCTGGTGGTCGCGGCGGACGAGTCGATCAAGCCGCAGACGCGCGAGCATTTCGCCATCTGCAAGCTCCTCGGCATCGCGGCCGGCCTCGTCGCCGTGACGAAGAGCGATCTCGTCGAGCGCGACATCCTCGAGCTCGTGCGGCTGGAGATCGAAGAGCTGGTCGACGGAAGCTTTCTCGAAGGCAAACCGATCGTGCCGGTGAGCAGCACGACGGGCGCGGGGCTGGACGAGCTTCGCGCGGCGATCGTGACGTCCGTTTCCGAGGTGGAGGATCGCGATGCCACGACGCGCGTGTTCCGGCTGCCGATCGATCGCGTTTTCACGATGAAAGGCTTCGGATCGGTGATCACCGGCACGACGTACGCCGGGCGTGTGCGGATCGACGACGAAGTCGAAGTGCTGCCGAGTGGAAAGGTGAGCCGGGCGCGTGCGATTCAGGTGCACGGCGAAGCGCGCGACGAAGCGTCGGCAGGCGAACGGACGTCGATGAATCTCGCCGACGTCACGGTCGAGGAGCTCGAGCGCGGCCAGCAGGTGCTGCACCGCGGCACGCTGCGTCCGTCGCAGGTCATCACCGTCCGCCTCGAACTGCTTCCCGACGCGAAACCGCTGAAAGAACAGACGCGCATCCGCTTTCACCATCTCTCCGCCGAAGTGCTCGGAACGCTGCGCTTCGTCGACGGAACGGGCGGCGAATTGCGGCCGGGCGAAGTGGCGGTGGCGCAGGTGCGGCTCGAATCGCCGGTCGTCGCGACGTCGGGCGACCGTTTCGTCGTGCGGCGCTACTCGCCGGCGTACACGATCGGCGGCGGGACGATTCTCGACGCGCATCTGTCGAAGCTGAGCCGCGGGACGCGTCCCGAAATCCTCGACACTCTGGCCTCGGGCACGCTCGCCGAAAAAGTCGAATTGCTGGCCAAGCTGCAGGGCTTGCGCGGCGTGACGCTCGAAGAGTTGCAGGCGCGCACCGGCATCCGGGTCGAGACGCTGACCAAAGAACTCCGCGGCGTCACGAACGTGCAGAAGACCGGAACGACGTTCCTCCACAATGACGTCATCGCCGATTTCCGCCGCCGCGCGATGGATTTCCTCGGCCAGTACTTTGTCGATCACAAGATGGCGACCAACGTGCCGAAAGGGGAGTTCGTCCAGAAACTCATCCCGAGCGGTGCGCCGGTCAACTATCTGCTCAACGACCTGGCGAAGGAAAAGATCGCCAACGTGCAGGGCGATGCGCTCGACATCCCCGGCCGCTCGAAAGACCTCGGCGGCGCGGAAGGGCAGCTCGCGCGCGAGATCGAGAAGGTCTACATGGACGCCGGCCTGCAGACGCCGGCCACGTCGATTCTCATCAAGAGCATCCCGCAGAGGCCAAAGGTCATCGAAGGGGTGATCGGGTTCCTGGTGAAGCAGGGAACGCTGGTGCGGCTCGCGGAAGGTGTGTATCTGCACCGCGACGTGATCGCCGCGGCGCGCGAAAAACTCGCCGCGAAAAAAGGGGAGACGATCGACGTCGGCGCGTTCAAGGATCTGTTCGGCATCTCGCGCAAAGTGGCCATTCCGTTACTGGAGTTTTTCGATCAGTCGGGCGCCACCCGGCGCAACGGCGATACGAGGCTGGTACTCTGAACGGCATCATGGTCCGGTCCCTCGCTGCACTCGTGCTCCTTTTCGCTTCCGCCGCCCACGCCGCGCCGAAACCGGCGCGCATCGACGTTCCGCGTGCCACGAAAGCCCCGTCAATCGACGGCAAAGTGTCGTCGGCCGAGTGGATGAACGCCGCGCGCGTTCCGCTCATGACCGACGGGCATGCGCTGCTGCTGCACGATGGGACGTATCTCTACGTCGCGTTCGTCGGCCGCCGCGGCGGAGTCGCGAGCGTTTGCACGATGGGCCCGAACGATCGCGTGCGCGTGCTGCACGCCTCCTCGCAGCTCGGCACCGCGCTCTTCGAGAAAGCGGTTCCGAAATGGAAGCTGACGCAAGGGTTCAACTTCACCGACGCCGACAGCGGTCCCTCTCCGCAGGCGAGGCAACAGCGGAAGGCGTACCTTGCAAAAGAAGGATGGCTGGCCAACACCGCCTTCCCCGGCCTGCTGCAGCGCGAGTTTCAGATTCGCCTCGGCAACCGGACGGAAATGCCGATCGTCCTTTCGCTCATGAGCTGGATCACGCGTGAGGAGTTCGACCTCGACGTCTGGCCGGAGAGCGTCGTCGATGGTTGCGCCGAGCTCGATCTCGCAGGCGGTTGGACCGATCGCGAGTACACGTTCGCGCCGGAGACCTGGGGTCTCGCGGTCATGCAGTAACGCGCGCTCCTACGTTCTGCTCTTCTTTTTCGCGGGTGCCGGCTTCGGCGTCAGATCCTTGTAATCGCGCGGCACTTCGAGCAGCGTCTGCGCGAGCTCTTTCTTCTCGACCGCGATCACGGTTCTCTCGACGATCACCTTCTGATTGCCGTACGTGATTTCCGACCGGTCGACGAGCGGAAAGCCGCGCGCCGTGAGCAGTGCCTCATCGACCGCGCGCATCATCGGCGCGAGTGGAGAGGAGGGCCGTTCGCTCGCGTGCATCATCGCGAACAGTCCGCGCGGAATGGAGGGATGCTCGGCCATCCAGAGCTCGCGCTCGTAGCCGCTGCTCTTGACGGCGAGTTGTTCCGCGGTGACGCCCTGCAGCTGCTTCTTCGTGCCGGTGCGGCGCACGTGCATGCGCGGGTAATGCGGCGGGAGAGACGCGGCGAGGGCGGCGCGGCGCTGCTTCATCGCGTCCTGCAGTTTCTCGACGCGGAACGTTTTCGCGAGATCGTCGACGAACGTGATCGTGTCGGCCTTCGTGTCGAACAGCCGCCACGTCTCCTGTTCGGCCGTGCTGCGCGCGCGGTCGCCGAGGATGACGAGCGTGTGCGTGTGCGTTTTTTTCGCCGGCTCGAGCGTCGTGCGGATCGTCACCACCGTGGCGGTGATGCGCGGTCCGGCGGCAGGCGCACCCGGCTTCGCCGGCGCCTGCTCTTTGCACGAGATGCCGAGTGCAATGACGAAAAGAATCGATAGTCGGTAACGCAACATCAGGGGCGACACTCTCGCCGGAGTCTCATGTGAAGGCGGCCGGTTCGCCTACTCCTTCGCGTCGAACCAGCTCTTCCCGTAATGCGCGTCGACGGCGAGCGGTACGGCGAGCGGGAAGACGTTCTCCATCGTCTCTTTCACGATCCCGGCCACGTCCGGCGCACTCGCTTCCGGCGCCTCGATCACGATTTCGTCGTGCACCGTCAACAACATGCGTGCGCCCGAGCTGTGCGCCGTGAGGTTCTTTTCGAGCGCGATCATCGCCATCTTGAGGATGTCGGCCGCGGTTCCCTGGATCCGCGCGTTCGTCGCCATCCGCTCCGCGTTGCCGCGCACAGTGAACGAACGGTTCTGAATTTCGGGGATGTAGCGCACACGTCCGAACAACGTCGTGACTTTGCCGGTGCTGCGCGCTTCGTCGAGCGTGCGGTCGAGATACTCCTGAATCTTCGGGTAGCGCGCAAAGTACGCCTCGATCCAGTCTTTCGCCTGGCCGGTCGAGATGTTCAACTCGTTCGCGAGACGAAACGACGACATGCCGTACAGCACGCCGAAGTTGATCACTTTCGCGGCGCGGCGCTGCTCGGCGGTCAGCTCTTCCGGCGCGATGCTGAACATCTTCGAAGCCGTGGCGCGATGAATGTCGTCGCCGCGCTGGAACGTCTCGATGAGCGACACATCGCCGGAGATGTGCGCGAGGATGCGCAGCTCGACCTGCGAGTAATCGGCCGAGATCAATACCGAACCGGGATCGGCGACGAACGCCTTCCGGATCTCGCGGCCGGTCTGCGTCCGGATCGGAATGTTCTGCAGGTTCGGATCGGACGAAGAAAGGCGTCCGGTTGCCGCGACGGCCTGGTTGAAGGTCGTGTGCACGCGGCCGTCGCCTTTCACCAGCATCGGCAGCGCGTCGACGTACGTCCCTTTCAGTTTGTGCAGCTCGCGATGCAGCAGGATCAGCTCGGGCACTTTGAAGCCGTGGCTCGCGAGCTCCTGCAGCACTTCGACACTCGTCGAGTAGCTTTTCGTGGTTTTGGTTTTCTTGAGGACCGGGTAGTTGAGCTTTTCGAAAAGGATGTGGCCGAGCTGCATCGGCGAGTTGATGTTGAACTCGGTGCCTGCCTCTTCATAGATGCGCGTTTCGAGATCGGCGAGCTGCACGCCCATCGTGTTCGACATCTGCCGGAGCAGGTCGACGTCGACGCGGATGCCGCGGTCTTCCATCGCGCCGAGCACGGGAAAGAGCGGCATTTCGATGCCTTCGTAGATCTCGGCGAGCGCCTTGTCGCGGCGCAGCTCGGGCTCGAGCGCGGTGCGCAGTGCGAAGACGACGTCCGACTTTTCGCCGAGGTATTGCTGGTAGGGAGCGAGTTGCGTGGAGCCGATCTCGTGATCGAGCGCGAAGAGCGGCGCGGTCTTCGCCACGTCTTTGCGCGCGAGCACATCCTGCTTGAGCCGGTCGCGCGCGATGTTCGGCAGCGCATGCGACGGCAGGCCGGGATTGATGACGTACGACATCAGCATCACGTCGACCCAGCGCGCGGGCTCGGGCATCTGCAGCGCGCGCAGGCGGCGCGACTGCGCTTTGGCGTCGTACGTGATGAATTCGCGGTCCTGCTGCAGGACGTCGCGCAGTGCCGCGGTCAGCTCGGCGTTGCCGCCCAGTTCTTTCGTGAGCGGGATGAGAAGCGAGTCGGATTGCTGCGTCGAGAGCGCGGCCGCGATCGGCGCGTCGAATCCTTCCGGCGTCTCCGGCTCGAGCCACAGCGCGATCGGCTCGCTGCCCGCCGCGTATTCGCGGACGTCATCGGCCGACGCCGCGACGCGGAAGTCTTTCGGCACCGCCGGCGCCTCGGGCAGAAACTCCTGCATCAGCGAGGCGAACTCCAGCCGCGAGAAGATGTCGTGCAGCTTCGGGCGATCGGGATCGGTCCGTTTCAACGTCTCGAAGTCGATGTCGAGATCGAGGTCGCATTTGATGCGGGCGAGATCGCGCGAGAGATACGCCTTCTCCCTGTTCTCCTCGAGCTTCTTGCGCTGGGCCGCTTTCGTGACCTGATCGAGATTCTCGTACAGGCCGTCGAGAGAGCCGAACTGCTGGATCAGCGCCTTTGCGCCTTTTTCCCCGATTCCCGGAACGCCGGGGATGTTGTCGATCGCGTCGCCCCAGATGGCCATGACGTCAACGACTTTCTCGGGGGCGAGGCCGAACGCTTCTTCGACCCCTTTCGCGTCATAAAGAATGTCGCGGCCGGTGTGGTAGAGCTTGATGCCGTCGCCCACGAGCTGAAAAAAGTCCTTGTCGCTCGTGGCGATCACGACGTCATAGCCGCGATCGCGAGCCGTGCAGGCGAGTGAGCCGATGAAATCGTCGGCTTCCCATTCCGAGGCGCGGATGATCGGGATGCGGAAGCCGTCGAGCACCTCGTAGACGAGCGGGATCTGGACAGACAGATCGTCCGGCATCGGCTTGCGGTCTTTCTTGTAGTCGGCAAAGGTGGAGGTGCGCGCCGTCTCCTGCCCCTCGTCGAACGCCACCGCGATGCAATCGGGATCGTGGTCTTTGAGCAGCTTGCGCAGCGTCGTGACGAAGCCGTACACCGCGTTGGTCGCGAAGCCCGACGAGTTCGTCAGGTGGCGAATCGCAAAGTACGAGCGGTAGACGTTGTTCGAGCCGTCAATGATGAAGAGGGAAGGGCGCTTCTTCGCGGGCATTCGGCGGGATGATATCGCCGCGCGCTGCCGCGCGCGGCGGGCGTTTGGCGTTTGGCATATGGGGTGTGTCGCGCGATGCGTTCAGGCGAGACCCCCCCAAACGCCTACCGCCTAATGCCCAAAGCCCAAAAAACAAAGGGCGCCTTTTCCAGGCGCCCCATAAAGCACTAAACGGAGCCTTTCGGCTCCGTTTGTGGTACTTCGAGTTGGACCTCTGCGGCCAGTTGGTGGGGTTCAAGGAAGCTAAGTGAGTAATCGTCCAAAATCGGTCCAATAGTCAAGGAGGGAGCCCGCAGAGGCCACTGTGCGCAGGCAGGTTTGATGGGACCCGCGCAAGTGCGGTTTCGGTGTATCTGTCGAAACCTTGTTCATCGTGCTTTCCCTCACTGCGAAGGGCGGGCCAACTTTCGCCAGAAATGGCGAATAACCGGGAGAAACGCTCCCCTTTTTCAGCCCACAAACGTCGAAGTCTCAGCAATCAAGAGAGATACGACGATTGCTTGTGAAAAAAGGCGCATGCAGGCCGGCGACAGGACTGCCGGAAACTTTTTCCATCGCTGGCTTTGCCGTTGCAATTCTGACCAGCGCAATGAAGAAGATCGTGTCGCACGCCGCTCTCCTGCTCGCTTTGGCTCTGCCCGCGTTCGCTCAGAAGTGGAGCTTCGGAGCTTCCGTCGGACCGTTCGTCTTCGGCGATTTCCTCGAACGGCGTCTCCGTCCGGGCACCGGACAAGGTCCCACCGCACCGACCACTCTCGCGCTCTCTGCCGCGACACGGCCGGGTCTGGCGGTCGACATCGAACGATCCTTCGCCGACCGCTGGGCCGTCCGCGCGGAAGGGACGTTCACCCGCTCGCCCCTCGCCGTGCGCCAGGTGGGCACCGAGGACGGGGTCGAGCTCGACGCAGGCGACATGAATGTCAGCACGTTCATGGTTCCGCTCGTCTTCCGCATCAATCCGCACGGCACCTTCCGCTTCCACATCCTCGGCGGGCCGGCGCTCGCGGCGTATCACCTCGAAGGACGTGAAAACGCTTCCGGTGCCGAACCGGCGTTCGAAGGAACGCAGCTCGAATGGGGCGTTGCGTTCGGCGGCGGCGTGGCGTGGTGGTTGAGCGACCGTTTCGCGATCGAAGGAAACATCACCGACACGATCACCACCTCGCCCATCGACGAGGAGAATTTCACCGACGTCCCGGGTGTCGACACGCCGAACCCGCACAACGCGCACGGCACGATCGGTCTGCGCTGGCGTTTCTAGGCTCGCCTCGAAGCGTCCGCGCCGACCAGCGCGTTGAGATCGCGCAGCAGCGAATCGAGTGAAATGCGGTAGCCGTCGGCGACTTCCTGCAACGTCTCGGTCGGCGACCGCTCGCAGCCGTTGCAGCCGGAGAGGTGATACGCCGCGAACACCCACCGTGCTTTCGGATGCATGGCCAACGCATCGGCGACCGCGGTGTCGGGCTGAAACATGAGAGCGGAATTGTACCGATAGAATGCATGCGATGACGGTGCGTCTCCTCTTCTTCGCCGTGCTGCGCGACATCGCCGGACGCGACACGCGCGAGCTCTCGCTCGATGAAGGAACGACCGCGGGCGAGGTCTGGCAATCGCTGCGCGCGAGCTACGCGAAACTCGCCGATTACACGCAGCCGCCGATGATCGCGATCAACGAAACGTACGCGACCCCCGATGCCGTGCTGCGCGACGGCGACGAGCTCGCGTTCATCCCGCCTGTGGCCGGCGGCTGAGCTTTGCGCCGAGGCTCATCATGACGACGTATCTCACCGACGATCCGATCGACCCGCGCGCGCTGGTCGCACGCGTGATGCGCCAGTCCGACGGCGCATACGTCCTCTTCGAAGGCGTGGTACGCAACCATCATGAAGGGAAGGCGGTCGAGTCGATCTATTACGACGCCTACCGCAGCATGGCGGAAAAGGAGATCGACAAGATCGTGCGTGAGATCGAAGCGCAGTTCCCCGCGGTCGCCCTGGCGCTCGTTCACCGCCTCGGGCTGCTCGTCGTGGGAGACGCTTCGATTGCCATCGTTGCGGCCTCGCCGCATCGCGCCGAAGCGTTTGCGGCGTGCCGCATGGCCATCGACCGGATCAAAGAGACGGTGCCGATCTGGAAGAAAGAACGCGGTCCTGACGGCGAGGAGTGGGTCGGATGGCAGGGCAGATGTTGATCGAACCCGTACCGGCGGCGAGCGTGCTCGTCCTGCGCGAGAATCCGTTCGAGATTCTCATGCTGCGCCGCAACGACAACAGCTCGTTCGTGCCGGGCGCGTGGGTTTTTCCGGGAGGCGTGGCCGAGGAGAGCGACGGCGGCGATCTGCGCGTCACCGCGGTGCGCGAAACGTTCGAAGAAGCCGGCGTCAAGCTCGAACCCGACGCGCTCGTCTGGACCTCGCGCTGGATCACGCCGGTGGGATTGCCGAAGCGATTCGATACGTACTTTTACCTCGCCAAAGTCGGGCGAAATGTGACGGTGACGATCGACAACGCCGAGATTGCCGACGCCATGTGGATCGCACCCGCGGACGCATTAACGCGGCGCGATCTGAAGCTCGTTTTTCCCACCGTCAAAAATCTCGAAGCGATCGCCGGATCGGCAAGTGTCGACGCGCTGCTCGAATCGCGGCGCGGGGCGGTGATCGAAGCGATCGAGCCGGTGCTCGTCAACGGCAAGCCGACGCTGCGATGAACATCCGCCAGCTCACCGCTCCAAATCCAGGTCCGCTCACGCTGAGCGGCACGAAGACGTATCTTCTCGGCGCGACCGCGGTGCTCGATCCGGGGCCCGAGATCGCGTCGCACATCGAAGCGATTCTGGCCGCGATGCCGAAGCTCGACACGATCTTCATCACCCATCGTCACGCCGACCACGCACCCGCCGCGCTGCCGCTGAAGCGCGCCACCGGCGCGAAGATCGTCGCGCCGCGCGATGTGCTCGACGACGCGGCCGTCGACCGGCGCGTCGCGGGCGGCGAAGTCTTAACCGTCGACGGCGAAACGTTCGAAGTGATCGCCACGCCCGGCCACACGAACGAGCACGTCTGCTATCTCACCGGTGCGGGCGATCTCTTCACCGGCGACACGATTCTCGGCGAAGGAACGACCGCGATCTTTCCGCCGGACGGCAACATGGGCGACTATCTCCGCTCGCTCGAGTTGTTGCGCGCGCGCCATCCGCAACGCATCTTCCCCGCGCACGGGCCGGTGCGCGAAGACGCGGTCGCGCTGATCGACCACTACATCGCGCATCGTCTCGAAC
>DASVUA010000876.1:0-3339 GCA_036387295.1 Thermoanaerobaculia bacterium
AACGTCGGATAACGCTTATTGAATAATCGCACCGCGCAATCGTCCAACTCAGCCGATCTCGCGATTGGGCATTGTGTGCCACTGTTCGGCGTGCCTAACATTACTAAGTCGCTAACGTGATCGACGACATGGCTCCCGGCATAACGGTTGAGGAACGCACGAGCGACCAAGCCTCCTTTGCTATGAGCAATAATGCGATAGCGAGGCGTGTCAACGAAGATATCGCGTAACGATGCAGTAAGGTCGGTGTACACGGCGTCGGCGCCATCCTCTACCGGCAGCGCCCAATGGTAGTATGGACGCAGTATTATCTGATCGGGCCGATCCTCGCTAGTGATGCGTATCCACTCATCCCACGTCTCTGGCGACGACAACAAACCGTGCAGCAGAGCTACAGGCGCCGGAAGGGGGATGTCCAGAGTCTCACTGGTGGCGAATAAGCGAACATCAGTCCATTTGGTCGCGAATCGTATGTCGTCGATATTCTGCTGGGACGGTGATAGATAACGTTGAATATATGCAAGATGCGTCCTTAGTCTGTAGGTTCCTGGTGGCACCCTTAGCTCATAACTCCCATCCTGCGCGATGGACACCGTCGCAATCGTTCGTCCTTGTCCGTCTACTGCGGAGACCGTACGGCCGACGCTTCCTCGGATCGCCGCACGATCGCCAGTGAAGACCGACCCAGAGATGGTGACTGTCGCGCTTATCACGTTGATGGAGTTTGTGACTGTCGACGTGCCTGCATTATTAGTCACCGTCAGAGTGACAGCGTGTGAACCGGCGGAGGCAAAGAGCCATACCGGTTGCGGTGCGTGGCTATCTACCGATCCGTCGCCGTTGAAATCCCATCTCCACACTGTTGGGCCGCCTGACGACGCGTCCGAAAATTGCACCGCTTTGCCCGCGGCCGGTGTGGGTGGTGTCCACGTGAATTTGGCGATCGGAATCTCTTGCCCAGCCGCCGGTGTCGCGATCGCTGCTTCGCTCGGCAGCCCCTGCCCGGCGCTGTTCACAGCAGTAACGACGTAGTTGTATGACTGCCCGTTCGTCAGCCCCGTGTCGGTGCACGAAAGCACTGCGCCAACACTCGCGCACATCCCGGTAGTGACGGCGACGCGGTTTGACGGCATGGTTCCTCGTAACACTCGGTAGCTCGTGACTGGAGCACCACCGTTTGACGAAGGTGCAGCCCATCCGAGCGTAATTTGCTGATCCCCTCTGCTCGCAGTGACATTTCGCGGTGCGCTCGGGACACTTGGGCTCGTCGACGTGTACGTGAAGGCATTTGACGAAGTCACCGTGCCAGCAGCACAGACAACGTTGACGCTGACCGCTCCGGCGGAGTGCGCTGCCGTCGTGACCTGCAGCTTTGCCGCGCTGTTGTATCCGATGTTCGTTGCGGCGACCCCGCCGAACGTCACCGAGGTCGCGAACTGAAGATTCGTTCCATCGATCGTGACCACGGTTCCGCCGGTGCTTGGGCCGCTGCTCGGTGAAACGCTGGTGATCGTCGGGATCGGAGCCGGAGTTGTGTAGGTGAAGGCGTTCGCGGACGTCACGGTTCCGGCGGCACAAACGACGGTGACGCTGACCGATCCCGCGGAACGTGCCGGGGTCGTGGCCTGCAGCTTTCCTGTATCGCTGTTGTATCCAATGTTGGTTCCGGCGACCCCGCCGAACGTAACCGAGGTCGCGAACTGGAGATTCGTTCCATCGATCGTGACCACCGTGCCGCCGGCGCTTGGGCCGCTGTTCGGTGAAACGCTGGTAATCGTCGGGGCCGGAGCCGGAGTTGTGTAGGTGAAGGCGTTCGCCGACGTCACGGTTCCGGCGGCACAAACGACGGTCACGCTGACCGATCCGGCGGAACGTGCTGGGGTCGTGGCCTGCAGCTTTCCTGTATCGCTGTTGTATCCAATGTTGGTTCCGGCGACCCCGCCGAACGTAACCGAGGTCGCGAACTGGAGATTCGTTCCATCGATCGTCACCACCGTGCCGCCGGTGCTTGGGCCGCTGTTCGGCGAAACGCTGGTGATCGTTGGACTGGGAGCTGTGTAGGTAAAAGCGTTCGAAGACGTCACAGTTCCAGCGGCAGCGACGACCGTGACGCCGACGGATCCGGCGGAATGCGACGGGGTCGTGGCCTGCAGTTTTCCGGTGCTGCTGTTGTACTCGATGTTCGTTGCCGCGGTCCCTCCGAACGTCACCGAGGTCGCGAACTGCAGGTTTGTACCGTTGATCGTGACGACTGTACCGCCACTGCTCGGCCCAATGCTCGGAGAGACGCTGGTGATGGTCGGGCTGGGATCTGTGTAGGTAAAAGCGTTCGATGACGTTACAGTTCCCGCGGCGCACACCACCTTGACGCTAACGGATCCGGCAGAACGTGAAGGGGTCGTGGCCTGCAGCTTTCCAGTGCTGCTGTTATACCCAATGTTCGTACCGGCGCTTCCCCCGAATGTCACCGAAGTCGCGAACTGGAGATCCGTGCCGTTGATCGTGACGACTGTGCCACCGGAGGTGGGCCCGCTACGCGGTGAGACGCTGGTGATCGTCGGCGCTGCAGCGATGAGCGGTGAGAAGAGAAATATCGCCGCCGTGAAAGCAATCAGGCGCAGTGATGCTGTCCAGTGGAAGACGTAGTCTCCCCTAAGTAAGGGGGTCGATCGAAGAAAATTGTGGCGCATTAGCCCTCCGAGTTCTGGCAGCAAGGACGGAAGTCTACCCTATAATCGGGTCTCCTCTTCATCAAGTGGTCCGAAGGTCTGAATGAGATGAAGGTCTACCGCCGCTAGAGCGACATTCTCCAAGCACGGCGCGCGTAAACGCGGGGCCCCTGTAGGTGGCGCTCGCTCAGCATCGCCGACATCATGCGCCGCCACAATCTGCGAAATACGCGAGCCTCGCCCACGGCGCGCAGTTCGTCGAGGTCAAAGTCGATCCCGACCTCGGCCAGGTGCGCGTCACCCGCGCCGTCGAAGTCACCGCCTGCGGAAAGATCCTCAATCCCAAAGCCTCGCACAGCCAGGAAATCGGCGGCGTAGTCTGGGGTATCGGCATGGCCCTGCAGGAAGCACGTCGGGCGTCGAAGACCGCCGTGGGTTTTATCCAGACGTCACGGTGGATCAGTTCGCTATCTGCTGACGTACCGCCGACCGGCCGCTGGCACGTACTTGCGGCGTTCACCATGGCAAAGGGTAGGGAAAACGCGCTTCGGATCACTCCCTGGTAGGAACCCGTGATTCCGAACCCCGCGACCACCCGCTCACTCGCCGAGACACTGGAGCACGACGGCGCCGCACTTTTGATCGTGCCGCCGGCAGTCGCCCGTCTGAC
>DASVUA010000877.1:0-7761 GCA_036387295.1 Thermoanaerobaculia bacterium
CGAGCATCAACGGCCGGCGGGCTAAGAGCCCGCCGCTCCACCAGAACGAGGCGTGAGAACAAAAACGGCGGGCCTTTCGGCCCGCCGTTTTCAACATCGAATCAGAACGATCAATTGTTTGCCGTGACGCTGTCGAGGAACGAGTAGAGCGCGCCGAGGGTGCTCGTGGCGGCGGCGTCGGCCTGTGCTGCTTTTTCGGGGGTGTTGCAGAGGTCGCGCAGGATGTCGCGCGAGGTCTGCGAGTGGAGGACGTCGGCGTCCATGTGCACGCTGAAGAAGGCGATGTCGCGCTCGGCGGAGATGCCGTAGTTCTTCGCCAGACCTTCGATCTTCGCCTTGGCGACGGCCGGGATCTGCGACTCGTACGCGTAGAGGGCGGCCAGACCTTCGTGCAGCGCGCCGTCGCGGGCGAGCGATTTCATGGTGGCGATGAGGCCGCGCGTGGCATCATTCGCGAGGCCGCTCTTCACTTCCTCTCGGTCGAGGCCGAGGGACTCGCAGAAGCGGAGCCAGAGCTCGGGATGATTCTCAGGACCGCGCTCTTCTTCGATGAGATTCTCGAGCAGCATCTGCCTCGTGGCGATGTCCTCGGTGTTCGCATGCATCGCGCTCACGAACGTCGGGAACGCCATCGCATAGTGAAAGTACTGGCGCGCATACTCGCGCAGCTCGCTCGTCGTGAGCGTGCCGTCGGTCCAGCGCTGATAGAAAGGATGGTCGAGCAGGTGGCGCGACGCGATTCGGGCGTCGAGAGTCTGGACTGGATCCATTTGGTTACCTCCGTCTGTTCTTCGAGTGAGGCGGGAGTGTACCTGTTTTGTGCGTGGCTGGGTCGCTGGCCAGGGTTGCCCGTTGCCCGTGGCCCGTTACCCGGGCGGAGTTGCGAGTGGCGGCGAGAAAAGCGCGCGCGAGTCGCACCGGCAACTGCCGCCTCCGCCACAAGGCCCGGGCAACGGGCAACGGGTAACGGGCAACCGGCAACCGGCAACCGGCAACCCGCAACGGGTAACGCCACAGACCAACGCCCGCGCTTGACCCCTCAGGACGCGGCCAATATGCTCGCGGCGCAATGCCGCACAACACCTTCAATACACTCGATACTTTCGATCTCGGCAACGGACAGAACGGGCAGTTTTACTCGCTCCCAAAGCTCGAACAGGCAGGGATCGGGCCGGTTTCGAAACTGCCGGTCAGCATTCGCGTGGTTCTCGAATCCGTCCTCCGCAACGTCGACGGCAAGAAGATCACCGAAGAAGACGTCCGCACGCTCGCGAACTGGGGCGCCTCCGCAGCGCGTGAGGAAGAGATTCCGTTCATGGTCGCGCGCGTCCTGCTGCAGGACTTCACCGGCGTGCCGCTCCTCGTCGATCTCGCCGCGATGCGTGCCGCCGCGGCGCGCGCCGGCAAGGATCCGCGCATCATCGAGCCGCTCGTGCCGGTCGATCTCGTCATCGATCACTCGGTGCAGGTCGATTACGCGAATCGTCCCGACGCGCTCGCGCTCAATACCGAGATCGAGTTCCGCCGCAATCGCCAGCGCTACCAGTTCCTCAAGTGGGGCACGCAGGCGTTCAACGGATTCCGCATCGTGCCGCCGGAGATCGGCATCGTGCATCAGGTGAACCTCGAATACCTCGCCCGCGGCGTCTTCGAGAAAGACGGCGTCTGGTACCCCGATTCGCTGGTGGGAACCGATTCCCACACCACGATGATCAACGGCCTCGGCATCGTGGCCTGGGGCGTGGGCGGCATCGAGGCCGAAGCCGGCATGCTCGGTCAACCTGTTTACTTCCTCACCCCCGACGTCGTCGGCGTCAATCTCACCGGCGCGCTGCGCGAAGGCGTCACCGCAACTGATCTCGTGCTCACGATCACGCAGCTCCTCCGTCACGCGAAAGTGGTCGGCAAGTTCGTCGAGTTCTTCGGCGAGGGCGCCGAGTCGCTCCCGGTCGCCGATCGCGCGACCATCGCCAACATGGCGCCGGAGTACGGCGCGACGATGGGCTACTTCCCGATCGACGAGGAGTGCTGCAAGTACCTCGAGCTCACCGGCCGCACGCCCGAGCAGATCTCCGCGTTCCGCAACTACTACACGGCGCAGGGCATGTTCGGCATCCCCAAGAAAGGGGAGATCGAGTACACGAAGATGCTCGAGCTCGACCTCTCGACCGTGCGCGCCAGCGTCTCCGGCCCGAAGCGTCCGCAGGACCGCATCGAGCTCGACGTGCTGAAGCCGACGTTCGTGAACATGCTTCAGGCCGAGCCGCCGAACGGCTACGGCAAAACTGCCGGCGAGATCGCGCGCAAGGTGCGTACGAACGTCGGCGTCAACGCGGAAGCGGGCCCGCATGCCGGTGGCGGCGATCAGGAAATGTCGACCACGCCGCATCCGAAAGAGACGCGCAACACGAGCGAGCTGACGGAATACGAAATGATGAACAACCGCCCGACGCCGGATCGCGTCGAGGCGTTGGAGAGCGAGTTCCCCGCCGCCGAGGCCGAGCTGCATCATGGAGATGTCCTGATTGCGGCGATCACCTCGTGCACGAACACCTCGAATCCCTCGGTGATGCTCGCCGCCGGCCTTCTCGCGAAGAAAGCAGTGCAGCGCGGGCTTTCGGTCAATCGCGTCGTGAAAACGTCGCTCGCCCCCGGCTCGCGCGTCGTCACCGAGTACTACCGCAAGGCGGGTCTCCAGGAGTATCTCGACCGCCTCGGCTTCTACACGGTCGGGTACGGCTGCACGACCTGCATCGGCAACTCCGGCCCGCTCGACCCGGCCATCGAAGAGACGATCGTCAGCCACGATCTGATCGGCGTTTCGGTGCTCAGCGGCAACAGGAATTTCGAAGCGCGCGTGCATCAGTCGATCAAAGCGAACTTTCTGATGTCGCCGCCGCTCGTGGTCGCCTTCGCGATCGCCGGCCGCATCGACATCGACATGGCGAACGAGCCGCTCGGCCACGATCACAGCGGCAACCCGATCTACCTGCGCGACATCTGGCCGACGCTCGCCGAAGTGCGCGACGTGCTGCAGGACGCGCTCTCGCCGGACGACTTCGTCCGGATGTACTCGAATTTCGCCGAGCAGAATCCGCTCTGGAACGAGATCCCCTCCGCGACCGGACACGTCTACGAATGGGATCCGGAATCGACCTACATTCAGGAGCCGCCGTTCTTCGCCGACATCGACGCGCAGAAGCGCACGAGCAACGAGATCAAGGACGCCCGTCCGCTCGCGATCTTCGGCGACTCGGTGACGACCGACCACATCAGCCCGGCCGGTTCGATCAAGCCGAGCTCTCCCGCGGGGCGTTACCTGCAGGAAAACGGCGTCGACGTGCAGGACTTCAACAGCTACGGCGCGCGCCGCGGCAACGATCGCGTGATGACGCGCGGCACGTTCGCCAACGTCCGCATCAAGAACCTCATGGTGCCGGGCGTGGAAGGCGGCGTGACGGTGCACTATCCGACCGGCGAGCAGCTCGCGATCTACGACGCGGCGATGCGTTACGCGCAGGACGGCGTGCCGCTGGTCGTGATCGCGGGCCACGAGTACGGCACCGGCAGCTCGCGCGATTGGGCGGCCAAAGGGGCGAAGCTCCTCGGCGTGCGTGCGGTCGTGGCGGCGAGCTTCGAGCGCATTCACCGTTCCAATCTCGTGTTCATGGGCGTTCTCCCGCTCCAGTTCGAGGAAGGGACGAACGCGCAGTCCCTCGGGCTCGACGGCACCGAGACGTTCGAGATCGGCGGCATCGAAGGGACGCTGCGTCCTCGCCAGAGCGCCACGCTGCGCATCAAACGCAAGAGCGGAACGACCGACGAAGTGCCGGTCACCGTCCGCATCGATACGCCGATCGAAGTCGACTACTACGACAACGGCGGAATTCTGCCGTTCGTGCTCAGGCAGTTGATGGACGCGTAGCGGCGCGCCGGCGTTGGGCTTAGGGCTTTTGGGGTGTATCGCTCAGGCGAGAAACCCCAAACGCCCAACGCCCAACGCCCAAATCCCCATGACCCTCCCCAAACTCTCCCTCCTTCTCCTCCTCCTCGCCGCCGCCCCGCTTTCCGCGCAGAAAAAAGCGCTCACGCTCGAGGCGATTTACCACCCGACGGAGAAAGTGGCGTTCGGTGGGGGGATTCAGAGCGGATTCGACTGGATCGACGACAAGACGTTCGTCTGGCCGCGGCGCGACATGCGCGGCGATTTCGAGGAATGGCGCGTCTATGACATCGGCACAGGGAAAGAGCGTCCGCTCTTCGATCGTGCAAAGTTCGCCGCGGCGCTCGCTGCCACCGGCATCGACGCCGAAGACGCCGGCGATGCGGCCGCGTCGAGCGAGCTGGTGTTCGACTCGAAAAAAACAGCAATGCTGGTCAGCATTGCGGACGATCTCTATCTCTACGCGATCGGCCGGAACATGGTCACGCGGCTGACGAGCACGCCGGGAGAGGAAGAAGAGCCGGCGTTCAGTCCCGACGGGACGAAGATCGCATTCGTCCGACAGAACGATCTTTACGTCGTCGATCGCACGGGCCGCGAGCGGCGCCTCACGACCGACGGCAGCAAAGAGCTCCTCAACGGCAAGCTCGACTACGTCTATCAGGAAGAGATCTACGGGCGCGGTGTCTGGAAGGCATTCTGGTGGAGCCCCGACTCGCGGCGCATTGCGTTTCTGCAGCTCGACGAGCGTCCGGTGCCGGAATTCACGGTGGTCGATCACATCCCGTATCACCTCGACCTGAACGTTTATCCCTATCCCAAGGCCGGCGACCCGAATCCGCGTGTGAAGCTGTTCGTCGTGCCGGCGATCGGCGGCACGCGCGTCGAGGTGGACGCGAGGCATGATTCGGGCGGCGAATATCTGATCGTCAATGTCGCCTGGACTCGCAATGGCCGCGCGCTCACGTTCCAGCTGCAGAACCGCGAGCAGACGTGGCTCGAGCTCGTGAGCGCGTCGCCTGTGAACGGCGAGTCGCAGACGCTCATTCGCGAGACGACAGAAGCGTGGGTCGATCCTCTCGCCAATCCCGAATGGCTGAACGACGGCTCGTTCGTCTGGCAGTCGGAGCGCAACGGCTACCGCCATCTCTATCACTATCGCGCCGACGGCACGCTGATCCGGCAGATCACGAACGGGCCATGGGAAGCGCGCGACGTGCACGGCACCGACGGGACGTACGTCTATTTTTCAGGCACCGAGCGTAGTGCGATCGGCCTCGACGTCTATCGCATCCGGCTCGACGGCACAGGCCTCGTGCGGCTGTCGGAGGCGCTCGGAAAACATGCCGCGAACTTCAATCCGTCGATGTCGCATTACGTCGATCGCTGGAGCGACCTCAACACGCCGACACAGATCCGCCTCCATCGTAATGACGGCACGGCCGTGCGGCTGGTATACGAGAACCGTGTCGCGGCACTCGGCGAATACCATCTGCCGCGCATCGAATTTCTGCAGGTGAAGACGCGCGACGGCTTTCCGATGGAAGCGATGATGATCCGGCCGCCGGATTTCAATCCGGCGAAGAAATACCCGGTTTATCAGTTCCTGTACGGCGGCCCGCACGCCCAGTACGTGCGCAACGAGTGGCGCGGCCAGTTCATGCTTTTCCTGCAGCTGATCGCACAGCAGGGCGCCATCGTCTGGATGTGCGACAACCGGAGCGCCAGCGGCAAAGGAGCCGTTTCGGCGTGGCCGGTCTACAAGAATCTCGGCGAGCTCGAGCTGCGCGATCTCGAAGACGCGGCCGCCTGGCTGAAGCAGCAGCCGTACATCGATGGCGATCGAATCGCGATCAGCGGCTCGAGCTATGGCGGATTCCTGGTTCTCTACGCCATGACGCACAGCACGACGTTCAAAGCGGGGATCGCCGTCGGCTCTGTCACCGACTGGCGCAACTACGATTCGATCTATACCGAGCGCCTGATGCTGACGCCGCAGAACAATCGGGAGGGCTACAGGAAGAGCTCGCCGCGCTTCGACGCGAAGAACCTGCACGGCAACCTCCTCCTCATGCACGGCACGACGGACGACAACGTCCACGCGCAGAACACCGTCCAGTTCGCTTACGAGCTGCAACAGCTCGGGATTCCGTTCGAGATGATGCTCCTGTCGCGCGCGCAGCACACCGTGACGCAGAAGAACACGCTCTATTTCCTGCAGAAAACCGTGCTCGGCTTCGTGCAGCGGAATCTGTTCGACGGCCGGCAGCAGAATCCGGTGCAGTAGCGGACGCGCAGCGCGTTTCAAGGCATGTCCTTCGCAAACCAGAAGGGCATGAGCAAAGCAAATCCGAATCAGGACTACTACAAGATCGGCGGGCGCTCGCAGTCGGACGGACCCGACAAGATGCACGCGAACGTGAACGACGACAAACAGCAGTTGTCACAGAACACCGTCAACACGAAGAACCCGGATCATCCGGCCGTCATGCGCTCCAAAAAGAAGTAATGACCTCGGCAACCGACACGACAACCCCACCCACGCCGGGTTCCGCCCGGCGTGGGCAGTCTCCTGGTGTTTCGCGGCGGGCGCACGAGATGCCGGCCTCGCCGATCCGCAGGCTCGCGCCGTTCGCCGACGCGGCAAAAGCGCGCGGGACGCGCGTTCTGCACCTCAACATCGGTCAGCCGGACATCGAGACGCCGTCGTGCATGCGCGACCGGCTCAAGCAGATCGAATCGAAGGTGCTGGAGTATTCGCCTTCCAGCGGCACGCCGGAGTTTCTCCGCTCGCTCCATCGCTACTATGAACGCCGCCTCGGCCTGACATTCGAGCCGAGCCAGATCCTCGCCACCACCGGCGGCAGCGAGGCGATTCTCTTCTCGTTTCTCGCCTGTGCGAACGAAGGCGACGACGTGATGGTCGTCGAGCCGTTCTACGCGAATTACAAGGCGTTCGCCACAATGGCCGGACTCAATCTCGTCCCGGTCACCAGCCGCGGCGAAGATGGATTTCATCTGCCGCCGCGCGAAGTGTTCGAGCGTGCGCTGACGCCGCGCACGCGCCTGCTGATCATCTGCAACCCGAGCAATCCGACCGGCACGGTGTACAACCGCGAAGAGCTGGAGATGATCGCCGGTTTCTGCCGCGATCACGGGCTGTTTCTCGTCTCCGACGAGGTCTACCGCGAATTCGTTTATAACGGCACGCGCGCCATCAGTGCGCTGGAACTGCCGAACTGCGAGTCGTTCGTGATCGTGGTGGACAGCCTTTCGAAGCGCTACAGCGCCTGCGGCATCCGCCTCGGGTCGCTCGTGACGCGCAATGCCGACGTCGCGGACGCCTGCCTGCGCATGGCGCAGGGACGCCTCTCGCCGCCGGGACTCGCACAATTCATTGCGGTCGGCGCCGAAACCCTCGGCGACGATTACACGACCGGCATTGTGGACGAATATCGCCGCCGCCGCGACGTGCTCTACCAAGGCCTGCTGTCGATTCCGGGCGTCGAGCTGCGCGAGCCGGAAGGGGCGTTTTACTGCATGCCCCGACTGCCGATTCGCGACTCCGACGCATTTGCGCACTGGCTGCTGGCCGATTTCGAGCACGAAGGCGCCACCGTCATGGTCGCACCGGCCACCGGCTTCTACGCCTCGCCATACGGCAAGAGCGAAGTGCGCATCGCCTACGTCCTCAACGAAACCGACCTGCGACGCGCCGTCGAAATCCTCCGCGTCGCCCTCGTGCAATACAACGCAATGGGGTAAGAGACGTTTGGTGGAGCGGCGGGCTTTAGCCCGCCGAGCAGCTATCGATGTCG
>DASVUA010000878.1:0-1631 GCA_036387295.1 Thermoanaerobaculia bacterium
GGGCTCTCAGCCCGCCGTGGTCGTCGCGAAAGGTCGGCGGGCTGAGAGCCCGCCGCTCCACAAGAGAAACGGAGCGCGGCTACGGCACTTCGACCGGAACGATCTCGGGGCGGCCGGTGGCCGGTGGCGCGCTGATCGTCGGCGCGGGAGGTTTCGGGAACGCCAGCGACCAGAGTTTGATGAGCGGTCCGGAGGTGAGGTATGCGATCGAGCCGGCAAACCAGAACTCGCGCGGCCAGCGGAACGCGAGTCCCACGATCAGTGCGAACGCCACGAAGTACATCAGCGACCGCTCTTTCTGCAGCGAAAGCCCTTTCTGGCTCCGGTAGCGGATCGGCGAGACCATCGAGAACGCCGTCGCGATCGTCAGCAGCATCACGATGACGGCGAAGCGGCGGTCGGTCACCGGCACCGGCGCGTAGAAGATCATCGACGCCAGCGTCAACGCCCCCGCGGGACTGGGGAGGCCGACGAAGTAACGGTAGTCGGTTTTGCCGGTCATCACGTTGAAGCGTGCGAGCCGCAGCGAGACCGCGGCGAGAAACAGGAAGGCGATGCCGCCGCCGAGTTTCTCGAAGACGTGCAGGCCCCAGGCGTAAACCAGCACTGCCGGCGCGGCGCCGAACGTCACGACGTCGGCGAGCGAGTCGTACTCCTTGCCGAACTCGCTGGTCGCGTTGAGCTGGCGCGCGATCATCCCGTCGAACGTGTCGAAAACGGCCGCGATGAGCAGCGAGAAGCAGGCGGTCTCGAAGCAGGCCACCGCGACGCCCGTATTGCCGAGGGTGATCGCCTCGATCGCGCGGGTCGCGTAGATGATCGCGCGGAACCCGAAGAAGAGATTGAGGATCGTCAGCGACGTCGGAATGACGTACACGCCCCGGCGGAAGTTCGTTCGCACAGGCTTCATCGCGCTCACTTCGAATTCCTCTCGCAGGCCTCGGCGCGCGATGTTATGCAAAGGGGGTTCCGATGGGAACCCCCTTTGCCGCGGATGGTTTGTATGGTTCGAGAAAGTAGCTGCGGGTTATGCGACTGCGTGTGAGGACTCGTAAGAACGCATTCGTTCCGTCATCTGGTCCTTCAAGTGGAGCTTCCGCTTTTTCAACGTCTTCTCTTCCAACTCCTCAGCGCTGCTGATCTCGCCCTTCGCGGTCAGCTCGTTGAGTCGCGTCTCGCATCGCTGGTGCTCTTCTGCCCACTTGCGAAACTCGGGATCTTCATCGGAAATGCGTTGAATGTCAGCGGTTCGATTCGACATCGATTGTCCTCCTTCGAAGTACCTATCCGCGCCGACGGATTCTAGCACTCGCCGGGCTCAGCGGGGGACGCCGTTCTACAGGATCTAAGTCACTGCACGTCAGTGCATTACGCTACAATCGCGCCGCAATGCGCCGTCTCCCCGCGATCGCGCTCGCGGTCGTCTTCCTCTCCGTCTGGCTCTCGCCGCTCCAGCGTGAGCTCTACGTCGGCGACGAGACCAAGTACAGCCAGGTCGTGCGCGAGATGCGCACCGGATCGTTCTTCCTGCCGACGCTGGAAGGCTCGCCGTTCACGCACAAACCGCCGCTGCACTTCTGGGCCGTCGATCTGCTGACGCACGTCTTCGGCGTCTACTCGATCTGGCCGTT
>DASVUA010000879.1:0-7246 GCA_036387295.1 Thermoanaerobaculia bacterium
ACCTGTGCCACTCAAGACCGGTTCTGTCTGCGTCCCCACGAACCATGCGTACGTAAAGTCCTGCTGTGACGCCAGCGGCGTGGCCGCATCCGGGTCGGACGTCAAGGGGATTTCGATGTTGGCCGCATCGGTGATTCGCGCCGCGAGCAGAACCACCATGTTCGGACTCGTCTGAATCACTGTCCCTGGCTCGACGGGACATGCGTTCCGGCCGTACGTTCCAGCAAGTTTGATGGTGGTGCAGACCGGCGGAAGCGCCGGGTGGACGTCGAGCTGGAAGACCACGTTCCGAGTACAACCGGACCGCTTGTCGGTCGCCTGCGCGATGTAGGTAGTCGGGCCTGTAATGGGCCGCGTCTGCAATACGGCGTCAGTAACGCCTTCGGCTCCGGCGCCGATCCAGCTGTATGTGACGTCCGGCGGCGCGTAATCAAACTTCGGTTCGGCTTCGAGCCTCACCGTAGAGTTTTGCGCAACCAGCCTTTTAGGTGTGGCGTGGAACTCGTCCGCGATGTGAGTCCTACCGTACAGGTCGAATGGGCAGGTGTCACTTACCTGCACCGGCTCACTCAGCTTGGAGCTGCCGCAGCTGTTCATTGCGACCGCGGCATACCAGCCAGCTTGCGGAGGCACAATGTCATGCGCGGGAAATACGCTCCAGCTTGCGCCACCGGCGAGGTCCTTTTCTGCCTGCGTGAGATGATTGATCCGGAGCGGCGTGAACGCGGTTTCAGCCGGCTTCGTGTCTCCCTTTGCGTAGTACCAGCGCACTTTGAGCGTCGGATCGACGCCGCTTCGGAGCAGCGTCGGCGTCTTAGAACGCGAATATGGACCATTGCCGCTGAGTTGCGGTCGCGGCGGCGGTTCACAGACGCGAACCTGTGCCGTGTCGGACGAAACTCGCCACAGTGGAGGCGGCGCGCCGGCGACGCAGGTTCCTGCTGGTTTGACGACGACTCGGTACGTCGGAACGTTTCCAGCGTTTGAAGGTGCGTTGACGTTCAGGAAGACCTCGGCACGGCCCGTGGCGATGCCCGGCTGTGCGGCCGACGATTCGGTCTCCACTATATTCACGTCTTTTTCGTTGTCTGCATCCGTTTGCTCGCTGGCTGTGACCTGCACCCACTCGAAGCAAGCACTCGACGAACCTGACTCGATCGTCGCCGTCAGCGTTACCGGCGCTAACGGTGTCGTCCAGACGCTGGTTGGATTAGCCGTAATGCGCGGCAACACCGCCGCGGCACCGACCGTGACTAACGCTCTCCGGCTATCAGCATAGTATTGAGGATTATCGAGCCGTCTAACGCGGACCCAATACTCGCCTGCATCCGTAGCGGATGCGTTTGTGATCTGATAGGTCGCACCATCGCCGCCGCTGGCGACTGTCGTATCACCGTGAAACCACTCGTACGTAGCCGCACCACGTACCGTTACGCCGAACGAAGCACTGCCAGCCGCGGCTACGAAGACCTGTGCGGGCGGCTGGCTGAGAAACGTCACGCCTCCGAGGTATGCCAAGAGGCGCGGCGACGCCAATCCCAGGTTCGGCGGCTCAAAGGCGCTCGCGTTGGTTTTGAGGCGCTCCCAGACGCGATCGGCGATCGTCGCACGGTCGCCGATCCATAAGCTGTCGTCTTCCGACAGCAACCGCGCAGCTAAACCGGCGACAATTGGCGCCGAGAACGATGTTCCGCTTTGCACCTTTGGTAAGCCGTAGGGGGTCTGATTCGCATCGGTCCGGTCTTCGTCGTCAGGGTACGCGATCGCCATCTCGGCGGCGGGAGCGAAGATGTCGACGCACTGCCCGTAGTTCGATCCGCCTGAAGTCGTTCGCGTGTCCCACCGCCTGTCGCGAAGATCCGTTCCGCCAACTGTAATGACTCGGGTGCGACGCAGCCCGTTTGGCGGTCCGTAGACGCGACCGCTGCGCATGCTCAATCGGCTAGGCGTGAACTCACATGCGTCTGCAGCTTGATTGTTCGCGGAGGCAAAAACAGGAATCCCGCCGTCGACCAGCCCATTAACGGCATTCTCTAGCGTCGAGTAGTCGTTACCACCGACGCACTGCTCCGTGAGAGCTTGAGCCCGCGTGCAGGGTGCCAGCCACCGAAACGTACTCATACTCACAACGGCTGGCGGGGCCGCGTTTCGTTTCACCCAATCCACCGCACTGATGAGGATCGCGGCGGTTCCACGAAAGTTTCGGTCCACTCCTGTGGCGAGACACGCGGCTGAAGTGACGGCAACGAGTTCCACCCCTTTCGCTACGCCGAGGTTTCTGCCGACCACCACCCCAGCGGTGTACGTTCCATGACCGGCATCGGTCCCGCCGGGGGCTCGGCCATTACACGGCGCAATTGCTGAGGAGGTATCTGGTGCCAGGGGCGCCGGCAGATTGACCAGCGTGCTGTCGGGGTTACTGGCTGCGTTGTAACCGTGAGTCACGTTCTGAGTCGCGAGCTCTGCGTGCTCCTTCCACACCCCGGTGTCGATGAGGTAAACCTTGACCCCTGCACCGTCGTGCGGGTAGGTGTACTTGTAGTAGTCGTCGCTCGTTTCGCCGCCCTGCGTGCGCGGTGCGCATTTATTGGCTATAGCGTAATCTCGAGTGACGAAGCGATGACTGATCCGCGCGAGATACCACAGAGGATCCGATGGTAACGTGCCTGTACACACCGGCACATCCGGAATAGACGCGGTTCTGTGTGGACCCGTCAGAGTCTGCCCGGAGCCGGACGTGTGAACCACGCCGTCCTCTTCCATCGTCGCGACCCGCGCATCCTTCGCCAGGCGCGCCGCTTTGTCCGCGGGCAACTCGACCCAGAAGCCTTTCAGTGCGTGCTTCCAGACCGCCAGGAGTTTGCCGTCGTATTGGGCGGCCAGTGCTTTGGCGACCGCGTCGACGTCTTTTGTAGACGCGGCGACCGTGACGATGTAGCGGTCGCGGATTGGTTCGGAGGCTTTGCGGATTTCCGCGGCACTGGCGGGGCTCGTGCGCAGCGCGAGGGACAAAAGGACGAAAAGGCACAGCCGGAGCGGAGTGCTGCCGCGGAAAGGGGACATACGATTCTCTCTTTTCTGAGTGTTCGCGGAACGAATTGGAGTCTGCAGGGTAGCAGCCATCCTTCTATGCGGATAGCTTTTTATGCGGCGTGTGCATTTTTGGACATTGCCGGATGTGCAGATTTGCTTCTGCGTCTTCCTGGCGGCGTGCCGCACGATTCGTTCGCGCCGCCGGCTTCATTGCCGCGCGCTGATCGGGGAAAATGACTCGCGCGTCCGTCTCAATCAGCAGACGATCCCCGTCACCACAATTCGATATGGAGGAGGAGCACGATGGATCTCATCATTACGCTCATCGGCATCATTACTCTCTCGTGCGGCGAGCCGACCACGGCCAATCCGCGGCCCTGCGAAATGGGGTTCCCGAAGAAGATCGAGGTATTGATTCCGGACGGCCGGTACAACGAGAAGGTGTGCAAGGCGGGGAACGACGCCGATCCCGACATCGAGCCGCACGAGGCGTTCATTCGCGTGCGGGGCGCGCTCGCAACCGCCTCTCCCAGCTGGCCGACGCCGATCGACTGTGACGACGGCACGCCGTGTGTGCTCTATCCGATTCAGAAGCGGAGCATTTCGATCGACGGACTGAGCTCAGGCCCAGGAGTGACGAAAATCGAGAACCTCGTGCTGTCGCCGCGCTGGAGCCAGTTGATGCCGGGCCTGAAACTGAAATCGCGGAACGCGATCGGCCGCATGACGATCGACGCGGGCGTCATTACGTTCCGCCGCATCATGCAGGGCGCCGTCAGCGCGGAGATCCGCGTCCCGAACGTCACTGGAGAACGGGTCATTCGCGCAACCAGCACGACGAACGTTCTCACGCTGCGCGTCCCGGAATCGGCACAGATCGACATCATCAACCTGCCGCGCTCGATCGCACTGTCGGACCTCACCAGCGCGCACAATCACAATGCCGACGATTGCGATCACTTCTTCCTCCATTACCTCCTCACCGACAATCCGCCCGCGAAGAATTGCGGTCATCCCGATCCGCACGCCAACGACTGCAGACCGTCGAAGAAGCCACGAGACCCGCACGCCGGCCTGAGAGTCGCCTGCTCGAACACGACCTATCCCTGAGTGCGGTCGCACTCGATGAAACAGCGAACAGCGGAGGTGTTTGTGCCGATCAGCGAAGCGCGACTCTTCAAACGGTACGACCCGGCGGAGCTCGGTCCGTGCGTCACCATCGACCCCGGCCCGGATCCGGAGGGGGTGCTCGAGAACCTGGCGAATGTCATCCGCTGGGCAACGCCGCACAACAGCGTGAGGCAGGCGATCGAGAACCTGAAAAACTGCACGGCGCAGGACGATGGCGGCATCGCCATCGTCGGCATCGGAGCGGCCGGGAGCATCATCACCGGCGGCGGCGCCAGCTACGAGCCTCACAAGCACATCTCGATCGAGAACGGGAACGAGTGGAGTGCGGACGTCCAGACTCTCGCCGGCGGCAGCGGCGTGCTCACCCTCTTCGCCTGTGACACTGGCGCGGGCGAAGCGGGCCGGATTCTGCTGGAGCGTGTGGCCGCCCTCACCAACCGCCCCGTCCGCGCACGGACAGGGCTGATCTACTGCTCGGATCACATCTATTTCGAGGAGAACACAAACTGGCGGGAGGTACGCCCCGGCGAAATCCTCCCTCCCACGTTCCGGCCGGTGCCAAAGTACGCCCCCTTCGAGCTCCCGCCGACGGTCGCCTTCGATGGCCACGAAATCGACGCGAAAGAGGCGCCGCGTCTGCGCGTGCGTCCTCTTGCCGGCGGCTCGCCGCACGACGCAACAGACGCATTCGAGGTTCCACTGAACGCGATCGACTTCATGCATCCATTCACTCCTCCCGGCGAGCCGCTCGCGCCCGTCACGGCGGAAGCGTTCGTGCGCATGGACGGCGACCGCGGAGGCGAAGTGCTGCTCCTCCGCATCTACGCCGACGTCGTGGCGCGCGATATGTCCGACCCTTCGCGCTTCTACGACGTGGCGCCGGAGCTCACGCGCGCGCTCCGGACGCGATCGCGCGACGGCGGGTGACGGGCAGCGGAATTCGCGCTGTCCGCCCGGCCGTTGAGCCCCGCGATGGACAACCAGCAGCCGCCGCAACAGCAGACGATTCGCATCGTGCTCGACGAGAACGTCGCGCAAGGCGAGTACGTGAATTTCGCGAACATCATTCATTCCGCCAGCGAGTTCGTGATCGACCTCGGGCGCGTCGTGCCCGGTCGCAACGACGTGAAGATCTACAGCCGCGTCATCCTCACGCCGCTCCACACCAAGCAGCTCCTCGAAGCGCTCGGCCACAATCTCGCGCTCTTCGAGCAGCAGTACGGCGAGATCCAGGGCGCCGGCGCCGGGTTTTCGCAGACAGAGCCGAGCAATTGATTTGTGTTGTCGGTTGTCGGTTGTCTGTGCCTGCTGCGAAAAGCGGCAGACAACCGACAACTGACAACCGATAACACCTCCCCGCAAACTCGCACACCCCATGAAAATCAAGATCATCGGCGCCGGCCTCGCCGGCAGTGAATGCGCGTATTCGCTCGCGCGGCGCGGGCATTCGGTCGAGCTGTACGAGATGCGGCCGGTGAAAACGACGCCCGCTCATGCGACGTCGAATCTCGCGGAGCTGGTCTGCTCGAACTCCTTCCGCTCGTCCTCGCACACCAATGCGGTCGGGCTGCTCAAGCAGGAGCTGGCGCGGTTGCAGTCGCTCGTCATCCGCTGCGGGGAGGAAGCGCGTGTTCCGGCCGGCGATGCGTTTGCCGTCGATCGCGAGCGCTTCTCCGCCGCCGTCACGCGCGAGATCGCGGCGCAACCGAACATCACCGTCCATCGTGAAGAAGTGACGTCGCTCGACCGCGGCGATTGCGACTTTCTGGTGGTGGCGACCGGGCCGCTCACGAGCGATCCGCTTTTCCATGCGATCGATGAGTTTCTCGGCCGCGACGGTCTGTATTTCTACGACGCGATCGCGCCGATCATCGCCGCCGATTCGCTCGATTTTTCGAAGCTCTACTGGAAATCGCGCTACGGCAAAGGCTCGGCCACCGATTACCTCAACGCGGCGATGAATCAGGAGCAGTACGAGGCGTTCAACGCCGCGCTGCTTTCCGCGGAGTTGTTTCAGGCGCACGACTTTGAAAAAGCGGTGCATTTCGAAGGCTGCCTGCCGGTCGAGGAGATCGCGAGCCGCGGCATCGAAACGCTCCGCTTCGGCCCGATGAAACCGGTCGGCCTCGAGCATCCTGAAACGAACGAGCGGCCGCACGCGGTCGTGCAGTTGCGCAAGGAAGATCTCTCCGACGAGTACTTCAACCTGGTGGGCTTCCAGACCAAGATGCGCATCCCCGAGCAGCAGCGCGTCATTCGCATGATTCCAGGGCTCGAGAACGCGCAGTTCGCCCGCTTCGGCTCGATGCACCGCAACACGTTCATCAACGGCCCGAAGCACCTCACGCCGACGTTTCAGGCGAAGCGCGACGAGCGCATTTTCTTTGCGGGGCAGATCACCGGCGTCGAGGGTTACGTCGAATCGTCCGCGGTCGGCTTCCTCGTGGCGCGCTACATCGACGAGCTCGCGCAGGGCGGCGCCGCGCGCGCTCTCCCCTATCACACCGCATTGGGTGCACTCGGGCGGCATGTGGCCGAGTCGTCGCCGGACCGCTATCAGCCGTCGAACGTCACCTGGGCTCTGATCGAAGACGTGATCGGCCGCGCGAAGAAGATTGAAAAGCGCGAGCGGCAGGCCGCCCGCGCTCTTCAGACGATCGAAGCGCTCAGCGCGTGAGCGCGAAACGGACGCCCGCCACCGCGCGACGCGACGGCGACGCGTAGCCGAGGACTTCCTCGTAGCGGACGTTGGTGACGTTCTCGATCTTCACGTACGGAGTGAAGCGGCCGAGCTCGACCTGCACGTTCGCGTCGAAGGTGGTGTGCGCTTCGTTGTGCGCGCGGGTGAACGGCAGCACCGGCAGCACGTCGGGACGCTCACCGGTGCGCACGACGACGAAATTCGCCTGCGTGATGCCGTGGCGGAGCGAGACGAACGCCGAGCCGGAATGGCGCGGCCGGCGCAGCAGCGCTTCATTCGTGTCGAGATTTTCCGCGTCGGTGAACGTGTACGTGAGCCCCGCGTTCAGACGCTGATTGAAGCGCGACTGCGCCGCGAGCTCGACGCCGCGCGCGCGTGCAC